>CAZODB010000125.1:2091-6439 GCA_964578425.1 uncultured Herbinix sp. | reverse complement strand
GTAGACCATACCTTGCTTACACAGACAGCGACATGGAATGAAATAAAGCTCATATGTGATGATGCTGTTACCTATGGGGTAGCATCTGTATGTATACCACCCTCATATGTTAAAAGGGTTAAGGAATATGTTAAGGATGAAATGGCAGTCTGTACAGTTATCGGCTTTCCTAATGGTTATCAGACTACAGAGGTAAAGGTATTTGAGACTAAGGATGCTATAACAAACGGTGCAGATGAGATTGACATGGTTATAAATATTGGTTGGGTAAAGGATCGTGAATGCCATAAGATTATTGAGGAAATCAAGCAAATCAAAGCAGCTTGTGGCCATAGAATACTAAAGGTTATTATTGAGACATGCTTACTCGATGAGGATGAAAAAATCAGAATGTGTGAAGTGGTTACAGAGGCTGGGGCTGACTTTATTAAGACATCTACTGGTTTCTCTAAGGCTGGTGCCACATTCGAGGATGTTGCCTTATTTTCAAAACATGTGGGTGAGAATGTAAGGATAAAGGCAGCAGGGGGCATAGCCTCCTTTGATGATGCAGAGCAATTCATAAAGCTCGGGGCTGACAGACTTGGCACCAGCAGAATTGTTAAGCTTGCCAAGAATCAGGAAGCAGAGGGATATTAATAAAGTTATTGATAATTGTGAAACTCTACTTTACTATATGAGCTTGTGCTCTTTAACAAACCATCGCAGGCACGCTTTCGCTACCTTCGCCACGTAACGGTACATAAGGTGCCAAAGTACGGCACCTAAGTACCGACGGTCTCAGAGTACCTGCTTGTGGTCCTTGTTAAAGAGCGCAAGAAATAAGGGTTTTCATGAGTTTCGCAATTATACAAACAATTTAAAGATAGGAGGACAAATCCTCCGTTGTATGTATTAAAAAATAATAAAGTTGTTTTAGGAGGATTGGTCATATGCAGAAGAACATGCACAGCTTGATACCCCAAGAAAAAGGAGAGCTGTTAGCAAAAAATGCGTTGGTGAGTCGGTCTGTTATAAAGAATTTAATTAGAGAAGCTATATTAGCCATGGAGCATGCCTATACTCCTTACTCTGAATTCAAGGTAGGCTCGGCTTTGTTGACTGCTAAACAGAAGATTTATACTGGTTGCAATATAGAGAATGCAGCATTTGCACCTACTAATTGTGCTGAAAGAACTGCTTTTTTTAAAGCTATTAGTGAAGGTGAGAAGGATTTTGCAGCAATAGCCATAGTAGGAGGTAAAGATGGCCTTATATCAGATTATTGTCCACCCTGTGGTGTATGCCGCCAGGTGATAAGAGAGTTCGTGGATCCCCGAAGATTTCTTGTAATTATAGCAAAATCCGAGGACGAGTATCAAGTCTACTTCTTAGAGGAATTACTTCCTATGAGCTTTGGACCGGAGCATCTGTAATCATAAAACAATTATAATCTAAGGCACTTATATTTATTAGATAAAGTAATGAATAGTAGGAAGTTTATCTTGATCTTTAATCTTTTAAAGATAAGCACCATATGGTATACTTTTACCAAACAGCTTGTACTGCACTAATGTGGAAGCTATTATACCTATTCAACGGAAAGGAATTGATAAGAATGTATTCATTTGACGATGTGAAAGTGTATGACTCTGAGATTGCAGATGCAATATCTCTAGAGATTGGAAGACAAAGAGACCATATTGAACTTATTGCTTCAGAGAATTTTGTAAGTAAAGCAGTTATGGCAGCTATGGGAAGTCATTTAACTAATAAGTATGCCGAGGGATATCCTGGAAAGAGGTATTATGGAGGATGTGAATTTGTAGATATTGCAGAGAATCTGGCAAGAGATAGAGCAAAGGAGCTTTTTGGCTGTACCTATGCCAATGTTCAGCCTCATTCTGGTGCGCAGGCTAATATGGCTGTGTATTTTGCTTTACTAAAGCCCGGTGATACTATTATGGGAATGAATCTAAACCATGGAGGACACTTAACCCATGGAAGTCCGGTGAATATGAGCGGTAGCTATTTTAAAATAGTTCCTTACGGAGTAAATGACAGTGGATATATAGATTATGATGAGGTTAGAAGGATTGCCCATGAAAGCAAGCCAAAATTAATTATTGCAGGTGCAAGTGCCTATGCAAGGAGAATAGATTTTAAGAAGTTTAGAGAGGTGGCAGATGAGGTAGGAGCATTACTCATGGTAGACATGGCTCATATAGCGGGTCTTGTGGCAGCAGGTTATCATGAAAGCCCTATACCCTACGCCCATGTTACAACCACAACAACACATAAAACCTTAAGAGGTCCAAGAGGCGGAATGATTCTTTCCAGTGAGGAATTCGCTGATAAATATAAGCTTAATAAATCTGTATTCCCTGGAATCCAGGGCGGGCCCTTAATGCATGTAATAGCTGCCAAGGCAATATGCTTTAAGGAGGCGTTGGAGCCGAGTTTTAAGGATTATGCAAGAAAAGTCATTGAGAATTCACAGGCTCTTGCAGCTGGATTGGTTAATAGAGGCTTCAACCTAGTATCAGGGGGTACAGACAATCATTTGATGCTGGTTGACCTTCAGAACATGGGTGTAACAGGCAAGGCTGCGGAGAAGCTTCTTGAGAAAGCCAATATCACCTGTAATAAGAATACTGTTCCCAATGATCCCGCATCACCGTTCGTAACCAGCGGTATTCGTCTTGGAACGGCAGCTATTACCAGCAGAGGATTTAATACCGAGGATATGGATATAGTTGCTGAAGCAATTTACCTTTTGATAAAGGATGCTAAGTCTAACCAGAAGGCAGCCATAAGCATGGTTAAAGGTCTTACAGATAAGTATCCCTTATATTAAGAATAAAGCTGTTTTGATCTAAAATCAGGAGGTTACTTGTATATTCATAATGTACCCTAAAAGAACAGTTGCTGATATGTAATGACATAAGCGGACGCGTGCGTCCGACTTGAGTCTATATATCAAGTAGATGTTACGGGTGTGTTTACACAAAACTGTGTGGGGTTATACAAGTTACCTCCTGATACTAAAAAGAAAACCCTTATAAGTCAATAGGTTTTACTATTCCATTCTCTATCATCTTTTGGTAGCATTTTGTACCGAAAATTATTCCGACAATTGTTATAGCAGCAAAGCATAGATATTTAACAATTTTGGGAACATCTACAGTTACATTCACAGAGACACCTACAGAAGTATTCTCAACGGACTTATCCTTCTTCTTTGGTTTGCAACAATCAATCTTCGACATGTTCATCATCCTTTCTTTTTGTTATGGTTTATGACGATTCTATTATTAATAAGATATTCTATATATAGAATATAAGAGCACTTTATATCTATATAAACTCATATTTTTTTATAAAGCATATACCTATAGCCCCTGGGCCTGTATAGGTGCCGATAGTTACTCCTATCTGAAATATGGGTAGAGTAAGCTCTCTGGCCAGGTAATTCTCAAGCTTTTCTTCAAGATAATAGGCATCCTTCGAAGTGGTAGCATTGACGATGCAATATGCGTATTCTGAGGGATCTTCGTCAGTATCATTAAAATATTCCTTGACCATTTCTAAAACCTTATCTAGTGATTTTTTTCTACCCCGTATGTTAGAGTAGGGGATAAGCTCAGAATTCTTTAACTGAATAAGAGGTTTTAAGGACAGCATATCTCTAGCTAGAGATATAACCTTACCGATTCTTCTTCCGTGGGTAAGATAATCCAAGGTATTTACTGTGAACATAATTCTTGCTGTAGTCTTTATACTATTAGCCTTATGGGTGGTTTCCTTCAATGATAAGCCTGCTTGCTTCATGGCAGCTACCTGCATAAGTAGGAGTCCTTGCCCGCCTGTAGCTTGGATGCTGTCTATAATTGAGATAACAGCATGTGGATATTGCTCATCCAGTATATGCTTTGCCCTTAATGCTGATTGATATGATCCACTGAACTTCTGTGTAAGGCAGAGGCATAGAATGTCTTTACCCTCCTTAAGAGCAGGTCTGAACATGGTAATATAGTCATTAACAGAAGGTAGAGAGGTCTTTGCATAGATTTTCTTTGAGGTTAGCGTTTCAAAGAAATCATCTTTACTTATATCAATATTTTCTACAAGATAATTTTCTTGATCGAGGCTCACATAAAAGGGTATTAGCTTTATTTGGTGCTCTTGTAACAGATTATCAGGCAAATCGCATGATGAATCACTGAAAATTTGATATGGCCGCATACAATCCTCCCTTTATAGTTTTCAATACTACATATATTTTAAACGATATATAGGTAATATTCAATAAAAAGTATGATAATATTCTACATTACATTTTAGAAGAACTATTTGTCGCTTTATCAAA
>CAZODB010000125.1:0-1991 GCA_964578425.1 uncultured Herbinix sp. | reverse complement strand
CCTCTTCCCTTTCTTCCAAAGGAATTTCGATATGAAATAATACCCAATGTAAAAAAACAATTTCAGATAGTAAAAGGGCTTCTTAACCGTAAAGATGTCTCTACCATCTATGTCTGTACTGACTCGGGACGAGAAGGTGAGTATATATATCGCCTGGTAGACCAGGTAGCCAAGGTGCCGAATACGAAGGTCAAGAGGAGAGTATGGATAGATTCTCAGACAGAGGAGGAGATACTTAGAGGAATTAGGGAAGCTAAGCCTCTGAGTGCATACGATAACCTATCTAGTGCGGCATATCTTCGCGCTAAGGAAGACTATCTGATGGGCATAAATTTCTCAAGAATTCTGACCTTGAAATACGGCAATTCGGTTCAAAACTTCCTACAAAGTAAAAAATGGTCTGCAATATCTGTTGGAAGAGTAATGACCTGTGTGTTGGGAATGGTCGTAAGAAGAGAAAGGGATGTAAGAAGCTTTGTAAAGACACCCTTCTACCGTGTCCTTTCATCCTTTGGAATACAGACCGATGGGTATAGGGGTGAGTTAACCGGAGAGTTTAAGGCAGTGGAAGGCTCTGCTTATTATAATTCACCTCTACTTTATAAGGAGAATGGCTTTCTTGAAAGAGCATCGGCCATGAAGCTGATTAGTAAGCTGGCCAAGGAGCGACCGACATATAATGAGGACGGTAGCTGGAATAGAGAGAAGTCATCTGATGATAGGCTGCTTGGAGATATCACGCAGATGGAGAAAAAGAAGGAGAATAAGAATCCCCCTCTGCTATATAACCTGGCCGAGCTACAGAATGATTGCTCCAGAATATATAAGATAAGCCCTGGTGAGACCCTAAAGATAGTCCAGGAGCTCTATGAAAAGAAGTTGGTTACATATCCAAGAACAGATGCCAGAGTATTATCCACAGCCGTAGCAAAGGAAATAGATAAGAATATTAGAGGGTTAAAGAATTATTCCAAGCTAAGTGGATACGCAGATAAGATAATAAATACTGAAGCCTTTAAGGGAATAGAAAAGACTAGATATGTTAATGACAGTAAGATTACTGATCACTATGCTATTGTTCCTACAGGGCAAGGGATTAATGCCCTAAATAGCCTATCATCAACCGCCGAGAGAATATATGAAACCATAGCCAGACGATTTTTAAGCATATTTTATTCAGCAGCCGTATATCGTAGGATTAACATTACAGTCCAGATTGAAAATGAATCATTTTTCTCTACATTTCGCATATTGGAGAAGGAAGGATATTTTGAAGTGGCAGGAAATCCTTCAGCATCTAAAGATAAGCAAAACAATATAGATAAGCAGAAAAAGGAAACTGATTCTGAGGAGAATAATGAGCAGGAGGATGATACCAGGGATCAGAGCTTTATAGAGGCAGTGATGAGTCTGAAAAAAGGGATGAAGCTTCCTGTGAACGAAATGGTAATAAAGGAGGGTGAGACATCACCGCCAAAAAGATATAGCTCAGGTACCTTAATACTTGCTATGGAAAACGCTGGACAGCTTATAGAGGATGAAGAGCTCCGTGCACAGATTAAAGGTAGTGGTATAGGGACTAGTGCCACAAGAGCTGAGATACTGAATAAGCTTGTCAAGATTTCTTATCTTGAGCTGAACAAAAAGACTCAGATTGTTACTCCGGCTATTCTTGGAGAAATGGTATATGAAGTGGTTAATGCATCTATAAAATCGCTTCTTAACGCTGAGCTAACCGCAAGCTGGGAGAAGGGACTTGCATATGTAGAGGATGGAAGTATCACTAATGATGAGTATATGGAAAAGCTGGAGGGGTTTGTAGGGCGTATGGTAAATGGTGTTAAGTCCATAGATAATCAAACACTTCTTACCAATAATTTTAGGCGTGTTTCTTCCTTTTACAAATAATTTAACAAACCATCGCAGGCACGCTTTTGCTACCTTCGCCTCGTAACGGTACATAAGGTGCCAAAGTACGGCACCTAAGTACC
>CAZODB010000124.1:0-6439 GCA_964578425.1 uncultured Herbinix sp. | reverse complement strand
CATTTAAAGCAAGATATTATTAATTCAATATTAATTATTTTAACTTTGATTATGACGGTGATATTATCTATAGTTTCTGGATTTAAGATGGTATTCTCAAGGGGCTTAAAGGAGTATCGAACGACTAAGATTATCTCACTGATTAATATAGCATTGTCATTATTGGGTCTTGTAGCCATTAATGCAATTAGTATTGGAGCGCTGCAAGTGGAAAGCTTCTATAAAAGCAATTGGGGAAGCGGCTTCTTTGTAGTAATTATACTTAATTTTATTATATGGATATTAGCTGTAATAGGTCATACACATGAAAAGTATGAGGGGTTGGTCACTTGGAAGATGATTCTTAAACAGAAGCAATTAATGTTTATGGCTATTCCCTTTCTCATATATGGTTTCATATTTTACTACAGTCCATTAGTAGGCTGGATAATGGCATTTCAGAATTACAAGCCTGCTGCAAAGGACTCTCAGGTTTGGATAGCTTGGAATAAATTCCTCCAATTATTTTCCGATCCTGATTTTATACGAGCGTTTCGAAATACAGTGGCCATGAGCTTAATCAATCTGGTATTAAGCTTCGTGTTTGCAATTGGTTTTGCATTACTTCTTAATGAGGTTGTTAATGTTAAGGGAAAGAAGTTTGTTCAGACCATATCATACTTGCCGCATTTCCTATCATGGGTTATAGTGGCAGCTATTGTACGTAATGTTTTATCTATGGACGGCGGAATTATAAATCAATTGTTAGTAAGCACTGGTATAATAAATAGTCCTATTAATTTCTTTGCTGAGGCTAAATATTTTTGGTGGATTGTTGGCTTCTCCTTTATATGGAAAGAGACGGGTTGGAATAGTATAATTTATCTAGCTTCTATTACATCTATTAATCCTGAGCTATATGAGGCGGCATCCATAGATGGGGCAGGAAGATTAAGGAAGATGCTACATATTACTATACCAGGAATAAAGGCTACTATATTCGTCTTACTTATTATTAATCTAGGTATGATAATGAATTCTGGTTTTGAGGCCCAATACCAATTGGATAATGATATTATAAGGAGTACATCGGAGGTTATAGACATCTATGTATTGAACAAATCCTTCAAACTGGGCTCAGACTGGTCTATCGGTACTGCTGCAGGTATATTTAAGAGTGTAGTAAGTATCTTACTTGTTTCGTTGGCGAATAGGTCTGCAAAACACTTTGACCAAGAAAGATTATACTAGGAGGGAAGGGATCAGTATGAAGAAGAACATAAATACAATTAAAAAAAGTCGTACAGATATAATGTTTATAATCATTAATACTTTATTATTGACCTTATTCTGTGTGCTTACCCTGTATCCTATCCTTAATACATTGGCTATTTCATTTAATGAAGCAGTGGATACATTGACAGGCGGTATATATTTAATACCAAGAAAATTCACTACACAGAATTATAAAACAGTATTTCGTATGAGTGGCTTGATGCGCGGCGCTTATATCTCAGTAATGCGTACAGTGATAGCAACCGTATTACATATGCTCCTAACATCTATGTTAGCCTATGTATTAACAAGAAAGGAATTTCTGCTAAATAAGCAGGTATCCTTGTTCTATGTATTAACAATGTATGTAAATGGTGGATTAATTCCCGGATTTTTACTCTTTAGAAATCTTGGATTAACCAATTCCTTTTGGGTATATATAATACCCGGTGCGGTATCAGCCTTCAATATGATCGTCATAAGAACTTATATGAATGGCTTGCCTGATAGCTTTGTAGAATCAGCACAGGTGGATGGAGCGGGGCATATGAAGATATTTTGGAAGATAATTCTTCCCTTATGCAAACCGGTATTAGCTACAATTGCCTTGTTTATTGCAGTTGGACAATGGAACTCATGGTTTGATGCTATGATTTATAATTCAGGAAGGCCAGACTTAACTACACTACAGTATGAGCTTATGAAATTGCTTTCATCAGTTTCGATGCAATCTGGTGACCCAAATACAGCAAAGCATGCGGCTAATATGGTTACACCTGAGTCCATCCGTGCGGCAGCTTCAATAGTTACAGCATTTCCCATAGTATGTCTTTATCCATTCCTACAAAGATATTTTGTAACAGGGTTGACTATCGGCGGTGTTAAGGAATAGAAAATAATAAGTTAATATAATTGAATATGATGTTATTGTATGATACTTAAGGGTTGTGAAGTGTTTCTATATCTTCACAACCCTTAATTTAATAAAAGGACTTTTTATTGTATATGAATGAAATAAACTATTATTGTAATTCACTAATAAATGTTATAAAAACATTTTAAGATTTGTTACTTAAGCTTGAATAAAGAGGATTGTATATGTATAATAAGAATATATAACTGTTGTTATTTGTAGTAATATAAAGTATTTTATCTTTGTATATACTATAATAGATTTTATTGACTATAATATAGAAGATGGAGGCTAGTGGGTTGGATAAAATTCTAAAAACCGTAAAGAGTTATTTAGCAAAGATGGCGGGGAGTATCCGTGCAAAGCTTATAATATGTTTTCTAGTACCAGTTTTGTTTATTATAATTTTAGGAATTAGTGCCTATAAAAGCTCATCAAAGGCTATTACAAAAACCTTTACTGAAGCAACGGTTTCTTCAATTGGGAAAACCAGTGAATATTATGAGCTTATATTGAAAAATATCGAGGATAAGGCAGTTTCACTTGTTGTTGATGCTCAGGTACGTGACTATTATGCAGGTAGGTATGCAGGTGATATTCTAGCTGAGGGTAACGCATATAAAGCAGCAAGAAGCCACGCGTCTATATTGGCGACTACTGACCGTTTTATTGAGAATATTTTTATTGTATCTAATGCTGGCAAGCCTTTAACTACATATGGTATGTTTGACGATAGCTTTGATTCATATAAGAATTTTGTAGAGTCAGAGGAAGCAATGCTTATTGACTCAAATGATAAGATAAATCTATGGACTGGATACCATGAATTTATAGATGAATATCTAGAGATTCCTACGGAAAGGTATGCCATTACCTTGTCAAAGGAGCTCTTGAATGTGACAGCTAGACCAATTGGCTATCTCTTCATGGATATCTCTATGAATGCTATTACTGATGCAATGCAGACACTGGAATTACCTGAGGATAGTTACATAGCTTTTATATCACAGGATGGGAGAGAAATTACACTGAGTGGGGAAAGTGAAGAGCCTGTCTTTTTAAGCCTAGATGAATATCATAGCATAGATGCTGATACCGATAACAATCATACTACAGTTACATATAAGGATAAGAAACATGAATTTATCTATGCTAAGATTGGAGATACTGGAGCTATGGTAGCAACCATGATACCATCATCATATCTTCTAGAACAATCAAGCTCTATAAAGAATCTTTCATTTATCCTTGTGGCAGTTGCGACTCTCATTGCGGTAACTATTGGAGTCCTTCTTGCATATGGCTATGGAAAAGCTATTACAGAGATGATAAATACTTTATCTAAGGCTTCTGATGGAGATTTGACAGTTTCAGTAGAGTCAAAGAGGAAGGATGAATTTGGCGTATTATCCAATAGTATTAACAATATGATTGAGAATATGAAGGAGCTAATTAACAAAGCAACTAGGGTAGGGCAGACAGTTGTCGAATCCACTAAGAATGTAGCTGAGAATTCAGAACTTTTGATGGCCTCCTCAAAGAATATATCTATAGCCATATCTGAAATTCAACAGGGTAATGTTCAACAAGCAGAGGATTCAGAGCAATGCTTGAGGTTGACTGATGAATTGGCAAATCAGATTAATTCGGTTCATGAGAATTCATTGGCTATAGGGGAGATTGCTGAAACTACTAAAAGGGTTGTAAAGGATGGTATTAGTGAGATTGACCAGCTTACATATGTAACGAATGAAAGCGTTCGTGTTACAGATAATACTATTAGAGATATCGAGGATCTTGAGAGGGAATCTAAGGTCATAACAGGTATTATAGCAGTTATAAACGATATTGCAGAGCAGACTAATCTACTATCTCTTAATGCTTCTATTGAGGCTGCAAGAGCAGGTGATGCAGGAAGAGGCTTCTCAGTAGTTGCTGATGAGATTAGAAACCTATCCAGCAAATCAGTTAATGCTGCTAAAGAGATAGAGGTGATTATTAAGAATATTATAAATAAGACCCATACAACTGTAAAGACGGTTAAACAGGCTGAGACTATTTCAAAGTCTACTGAGGAACGTCTCGAAAATGTGGTTCAACTATTTAACAATATAAATATTCATGTAGGCGATTTAGCTGTTAGATTAGATAAAATCTCCGATAATATTGAGGAAATCAATCTCTCTAAGACAAATACTCTCTTATCTATAGAGAATATTTCGGCAGTTGCTCAAGAGACCTCAGCTGCATCTGAGGAGGTTGATGCTACAGCGCAGCAGCAGCTTGATGTAGTTACGATGCTGAATTCTGCAGTTAAGTCGTTAGACCAGGATGCTACTGATCTTGAGAGAACTATCGAATTATTTAAGATAGATTAGTTTTCTAAACAACTAAACTTATGGTACTTAATCCGGTCTCAGATATTTTATCATAAGAGGCCGGATTTGTAATATATGTACAAGATATATTATTTGCAAGAGATTGGAGGACATGATGATTAGAATAGCTAATACTGAGAACGGAACTGTAAGAGGAATAGAAGCAGCCGACCCACGGATCACAGCGTTTAAGGGAATACCTTTTGCGGCACCGCCTACTAAAGAGAACAGATGGCGGGCACCACAGCCTTGTCCTGATTGGGAGGGGACTTTAGAGGCATATCGTTTTAAGCCGATAAGTATGCAGGATACACCAGCCATGGGTACTGATATATATTGTAGGGAATGGCATGTGGACCCTAAGATTGAGATGGGTGAGGATTGCCTATATCTGAATGTTTGGACCAATGCGAAGAGCACAGATGAAAAGCTGCCTGTAATGGTTTGGTATTTTGGTGGTGGCTTGCAATGGGGATATCCATCAGAAATGGAGTTTGATGGTGAACGGATAGCCAGAAGAGGCGTAGTAGTAGTTACAGTTAATTATAGGCTCAATGTCTTTGGATTTTTATCACACCCAGAGCTAACTGCTAATCAGCCAGACGCACCGACTAATTTTGGACATCTCGACCAGAAGCAAGGTCTTAATTGGGTTATTCGCAATATTCAAGCCTTCGGCGGGGATCCAGATAATATAACCATAGCTGGGCAGTCAGCTGGTGGAGGAAGTGTATTATCATTATTGACAAGTCCCAGTTGCTTCGGTATGTATCAGAAAGCTATTGTTCAAAGTGCAATGATTAATAGTCCATATAAGGATGTTAATATAAGACATCATCAGCCATTGTCTAAGGCTGAAGAGAATGGTGGCAAATTTTTTGACTTCCTTGGTGTTAAGACTCTTGAAGAAGCAAGAAATCTAGATGCCTTTTATATTCGAGACATGTATGGAAAATACATGAGGGCTAACGGCTTAATGATGACGGTATGTGATGGTATATTCTCTGTTGGAGATCCACTTGCTCTATTTATGCAGAATAAGCATGCCAAGGTACCCTTGATGTCTGGAAATACTCCCAGCGAATTTCTAAATGCTATTATAGCTGAATCAGATGATGAGTTTATAAAAAAAGCTAAGGATATGTTCGGTAACCATAATGAGGAATTTTTGAAATTCGAAGAAGCCTGGAAAAAGGATGGCAATAGGTATGGAGCCTTTAGTGGAATCGAATGTACAGTCAAAAGCTTATTCTTACAAAACCAAAAAAACAACAATGATCAGGATTGCTATTATTATAACTTTGATGCGGATATACCAGGATGGGATAATCCGGGTAGCTTCCATTCTGTAGAGCTGTGGTTTACGTTTGAAACCTTGGCAAAATGCTGGCGACCCTTTACAGGTAGGCACTATGACCTTGCTCGTCAAATGTGTAATTACTGGACTAATTTTGTTAAGAACGGAGACCCCAATGGACAGGATGCGGATGGTACAGACATGCCTTATTGGAGTCCTTATACAAAGGAGACCCCTTATGGTATGAATTTTGTGACTGATGGGTCGTATCTAGATAAGAAAGAAGATAGTGAATTTAAGAAATTCATGATAGATAGAATTACAGAGGATTTATTAGCATAAGATGTAGATATAGAATCACAAATAAATATTTAGGGGCATGGACTGTAGATTAGTTAGTCCGCTTCTATTATACTTAGTTAATATAAGAGTAATAATAATATAGGTATGCCAGATATTCTAGTTCAGAGTATCTGGCATACCTTATTTTATGTAATAAGAAACTGCATCCTATTATTATTTAAATACTATTCGTGGAATAAGTCTGGAAGAATATCGTAAATGTAATGATTTACCCAATTCCATGCATGTGTACCC
>CAZODB010000123.1:4615-6454 GCA_964578425.1 uncultured Herbinix sp. | reverse complement strand
GTCAGCCTCCTTGTAAGAGAGCTGAACAGGATTAATAGTGGCCATATCTTTAGCTATATCACTAAATCCGAGACAGAAATGGTAAAGAGTCTTAGAGGAGTGAGTAAGCAATTGACCTTCTTCTTTATAAAACCATATTATATGGCAAGGTCAAAAACTATACTGATGGATAATATATTCCTTCCTATGGCATATCTAAGGGTAAGACGAAATGTAAAGGTTATTCAGCTATGGCACGGTACAGGAACCATCAAGAGGTTCGGTCAGGATGCTAATTCTGGAAGAATAAAAAGACAAGAGGGAAGGGCCAATAGTAACATTACCCATCTAATAGTCAACAATGAGCAGACAGCAAGACTCTATGCCGGAGTATTTGGAATAGGTATAGATAGGGTATATCCAGTGGGTCTTCCTAAAACCGACGATATGCTTTATCGAATGTGGAGAGCGGATAGAGCTGATATAGTTGATAGACCAGATGGAGCGGATAGAGCTGATATAGTTAATAGACCAGATGGAGTTAATAGAGCTGATATAAGTTCAGATAAGAGACTTATATATGAGAAATATGATCTACCTATGGAAAAGAAGCTGATTCTATATGCGCCTACCTTTAGGGACGCTAATCTGGCCTCTGAAACCACATTGAAGTATGTGGAGGAATTAGCTACAGGGCTACCTAATGACTATATCCTTGGACTAAGATTACATCCCTTTGTGGCCCGAATGGCACAGAAGCTACACATAGATAATCTATGTGATTTATCTGGAGAGAGAAGTCTGTCTTCATTGATCATGGCTTCGGATTTATTAATAACAGATTATTCCTCTATTATTTTCGAGTATTGTATTACTGAAAAGCCTATGATTTTCTTTGCATATGATCTGGATGACTTTGTAAGCCATGGGCGAGGGTTTTATAGGGATTATGAAAGCTCTGTTCCAGGCCCTATAGCCAGAGACAGCAGAGAGGTAATAGATATTATAAATAATGGAGAGTTTTCCTTAGATTTAATACGTACATTTAACATGGACAACTTCCCCCGCCTTGATGGGAAGGCAAGCGAAAGAATTATAGAACTAATAAATAAAAAATAAAGGGGTATAGTTCATTTGAAAACGCTAATGAACTATACTCCTTTATAAAACAAGTAATTTTAGTATGCGTTTACGATTTTAGTATGCGTTTACATTTATAAAGCCCTTAAATATTGTAAGGAACATAATCTTTAAATCAAAACCAAAGGTCCAATTCTCAATGTAATACAGGTCATGTTCAATTCTTTTAGCTATGGAGGTATCTCCTCTATAGCCATTAATCTGTGCCCAGCCTGTAAGACCTGGCGGCACCTGATGCTTTATCATATATCTTGGAATAACCTCCTTGAACTGCTCGACGAACTGTGGCCTTTCTGGTCTTGGACCAACGAGGCTCATATCACCCCTAAGTATATTAAATAACTGGGGAAGCTCATCTATGCTTGTCTTTCTTATGAACTTACCGATGGATGTAACCCTAGGATCATTATAGGTAGTCCAAGCCTTTTCCTCTTCCTCTTCTGTCTGTAGTGTCATAGACCTGAATTTATACATTTTAAAGGGTTTATTATTTTTACCTACTCTGACTTGTGAAAATATTAAGGGACCCTTAGAAGTTAACTTAATAATTATAGCTACTATAAGCATAGGAAGTGCACAGACCAATAATCCGACAAATGAGCCAATAATATCCACAATTCTCTTGCTTATCCAGTTAAATGTATTGCTTAAGGGTACATTCCTGATATTGATTACAGGTAGGCCATATAAATCCTCTGTATATGGCTTTGTGGAAATAAA
>CAZODB010000123.1:0-4515 GCA_964578425.1 uncultured Herbinix sp. | reverse complement strand
CCCACCAAGATTACATGCTTGAGATTATAGCCCCGTCTACGGATTAGTATTAATGCTTGGGCAACCGTCATTCTGACCAGGCTAGATAGAATAACATTAATAAATGTAAACATAGCTAGAAAGAACCTTGAGATATCACCCTCATTTATCATATATAGAAAGAACAAATAGAATGCTAAGCCTAGAAAATTGGAGTAGGAAATATAGAAAAACTCAGTCCATCTTTTTTTCCCCCGTTTTGGTGTATAAAGCTTTGCCTTATTATATATAAAAAGATATAATGGGACTATAAAATATAAGCTCTGCGCATACACAGCTAATGAATAGAAGGTTTCTTTTTCTACTTTAAAAATTGCATTATTAGTAAGAAAGCTGTAAAATCTAATATAATAAGCTATCAAAAAAGATATAACGATTATAATGATATCCATCAATATGTGGAGTCTATTTAAAGTTTTTTGGTTATCTTTTATCACACTATAGCCCTCCCAGCTAAGAAAATGAATTGGTATATTTTGATGTACAATACTAAACACCATGAATTGTCAATGCCTTTTGTAATACAAACTCATTTACTATGATACATGATTAAAGGTATTTCAACAACACAAAATTTTTTGTTTTATTCACATTCTATACACAAAAGACTGTTACACTATGGCTAACAAAAGATTTGGAAAGGAATGAAGCTTATGGATGATTATAATGAAAATAAAAATAATATAGATCAGTTTGATGAAAACACTGAGAATGCTAACTTACAGAAAGATATAGAAAAAAACAGAGCTGAATATAGCTTTTGGGCTGAAAAGGTATCAGGGCCGTCAGCATATAATTATTATCAATATCAGCATAGCCCGCAGCCAGAAGAGCAGGAGAAGAAGAAAAGTCGTGGTAGGAGATTTTTTGCCTTTATATTAAAAGCAGCTGTATTTGGTATTTTTGCTGGGATAGCATTTATAGGAATTCAATACCTATATAGTAGAATTAATCCCGATGCTTTCAAAAATGAAAGCTATATCCTAGGGTCAACGGCTGATGATACTATCTTGGATGAAAATGTTAATGTACAAAGTACTGAGCATGGTGCTATAAAGAGCATTTCTGAATCGTCTGTTATGAAGGTGGCGGAGGATACTATGCCATCGATAGTATCAATCACCAGTATCTCCACCAGTACAGACATTTGGTTTGGTATGGAGTACCCTAGAGAGGGAAGTGGCTCAGGAATAATTGTAGGTAAGGATGAGAACGAGCTACTTATAGCTACTAATAATCATGTTGTAGATGGAACAGATAAGATTACTGTTACATTTATTGATGATTCACAGGTGGATGCAGTGATTAAGGGAACAGATGCTATGGCCGATCTTGCTGTTATTACCGTTGATCTGGCAGATATTGAGCAAAGCACCATAGACGCAATTAAGATTTCCAAGCTTGGTAACTCTGATGATATTAAGGTAGGAGAGATGACTATAGCTATCGGTAATGCCATGGGCTATGGACAGTCCCTAACAGTGGGATATGTTAGTGCAAAGGATAGAAAGATAGAGGTTTCTGACAATGGCAGATATACAACCATGGTACTTCTTCAGACAGATGCTGCTATTAATCCGGGCAATAGTGGAGGAGCTTTATTAAACATTAAGGGAGAGGTTATAGGAATCAATACGGTAAAATTCGCAGATTATAAGGTGGAAGGAATGGGCTATGCGATTCCCATATCAAGAGCCATTCCAATTATTAATGAATTGATGAGCCGCGAGGTTCTGAAGCCTGAGGAGCAGGGATTCCTTGGAGTAGCACCTCAGGATGTCACAGAGGATGTCTCGGAAATGTTCGGCATACCTATGGGAGTATATATCTCAACCGTGGTAGAGGATAGCGCTGCCGCTAAAGCAGGGCTGCAGGTAGGAGATGTTATTCAATACATTAATGATGTGGAGATTACCTCTGGTGTTCAGTTAAGTGAATTGATATCAAGCATCCGAGTCGGAACTGATATAGAGATTGTCTACATGCGTCATATAAATGGGGGCTATAAGGAGCAGACTACCACGGCTGTCCTTGAAACCAGAGGGAACAACTAGTATAGCTGTATTTTATATAATAGGAAAGTGCGTCCTATTATATAAAAAAACCCTCCGCTAGGGATGCGATATTAAAAAGCAAGAAGTCCCCATTTATATAAAATGGTGGGGGCATGTCACTTATTTGTTAAGAGCCTTTTCATGAATCAGATTACCTAGATGATTTATTGATAAGGCTTTTAATAATTTTCATAATTCATATATTGTATAAATTGATTTTGTGTTATACTTTTATACATAGAGTAACCAGAAGCGAATTAATCAATAAGTAAAATAGGAAGGTATAGTGTATGAGTAATAATAATGATGATTATAATGATAAAAAGAATATAGAGGATAATGATAATAAGAAGCATAAGTCCGATGATATATGCTATCTATGTAAACGGACTGAAAGTGTTGCGGGTAAGATGATCGAGATACCTAATCAGATACATATATGCGCTGATTGTATGCAAAAGACCTTTGATATAATGAGTAGCAGTGATAATCCTTATATGAATATGATAGGAATACCTCCGAACATGTTTGGTATGAACGTGGGCCCAAAAGCTGACAGCAAGAAGGCTAAAGGTGAGGACAAGAAGGAGAAAAGCGAGGAGTTTGATCATAAAAAGCTCCCGTCACCACATGTTATTAAAGCCAGTCTGGATGATTATATAATTGGTCAGGAGCATGCGAAAAAGGTTATATCAGTGGCGGTATATAATCATTACAAAAGGATAAGCCATAGGGCGCCTAAGGATGTTGAGATAGAGAAATCTAACATGCTTATGATAGGACCCACAGGATGTGGCAAAACCTATTTAGTGAAAACCCTGGCAAATATACTGGACGTCCCTCTAGCCATCACTGATGCTACATCATTGACAGAAGCGGGTTATATTGGTGACGATGTAGAAAGTGTGATATCTAAGCTTCTTATGGCAGCAGGAAATGATGTGAAGAAAGCAGAGCGGGGAATAGTATTCATAGATGAGATAGATAAAATAGCTAAGAAGCGTAATACAAATAGCCGGGATGTAAGCGGTGAATCTGTACAACAGGGCTTACTAAAGCTACTGGAGGGAAGCGATGTAGAGGTACCTGTGGGAGCATCCTCGAAGAATGCAATGGTACCGCTTAAAACCATCAATACTGAAAACATTTTATTCATATGTGGTGGTGCCTTTCCTGACCTTGATAAGATTATAAAGGCAAGGCTTAATAAGCAAAGCTCCATAGGCTTTCAGGCAGACCTAAAGGATAAATATGACAATGAAACCAATCTACTACAGAAGGTAACATTAGATGATCTTAGGGAGTATGGAATGGTACCGGAGTTTCTAGGAAGACTTCCTATATTATATACCCTAGAAGGATTGAACAAGGATATGCTGGTCAAAGTATTACTAGAGCCCAGAAATGCCATTCTAAAGCAGTTTAAAGGCCTTCTTGCAATGGATGAGGTAGAGCTAGTATTTGATCCCGAAGCACTTGAGGCTATAGCTGAGAGGGCATTAGAGAAGAAGACTGGAGCCAGAGCCCTACGAGCTATACTGGAAGAGAGCATGCTTGATATAATGTATGAGATTCCTAAGGATGACAATATTGGTCGTGTCATTATTACCAAGGATTATATAGAAGGAAATGGAGTTCCTGTTATAGAGCTTCGTGGCACTTCAAAGCCTAATAATATGGCGACTGGGAAATGATAGGCAATTATAATTAATGACTTGGAGGAATGGTATGGCAGATAGAGTAACACCTGAGATTGACGGAATCTTAAGAAGACATATGATTAGGGTCCCTAAGGAAATAGACGCAGTCAGTGGTATAAGAATTTTCGGGAAGCTTATAAAATCCATAGTATTTACCACGGATGTAGCTACCATACGAAATTGTAATGCGAATGCAGTCATAGCGGTATACCCCTTTACCCCTCAGCCAATCATATCGCATTCTATAATTACCTGCTCCGATGTGCCGGTCTTTTGTGGTGTAGGAGGAGGAACGACCACAGGTCACAGAGTGGTGAATTTGGCTGAGCATGCAGAATTTCAAGGAGCTGTGGGGGTAGTCCTAAATGCTCCGACTTCTAATGATACGATAGAGTTTCTAAAGGAGTGCATCGATATTCCTATTGTTATTACAGTTGTATCTGAAAAGGCAGATATAGAAGGTCGGCTAAAGAGCGGAGTATCCATACTTAATATATCTGCGGCCTCAAGGACTCCTGAGATTGTAAGAACAATAAGGCAAAGATATCCCAGTGTTCCTATAATAGCTACAGGTGGTCCCACGGCGGATACGATACTAGAGACTATAGATGCCGGCGCTAACGCTATTACATATACACCACCTAGCAGTGCAGAAATATTCAAGAGCCTAATGAACAAATATAGGTTCGAGAACTAATGATAATTATCGGTACCCGGTACAG
>CAZODB010000122.1:0-6484 GCA_964578425.1 uncultured Herbinix sp. | reverse complement strand
GATTGGGTGGTTTATGTAACTACTCCTGATGATTATCATAATCAGCCTTTTGTTAACTGGGATGAGAGAGAACTAACAAATTTATATGATTACTCAGGGAAAACAATAGTTGACATCGGTTCAGGAACAGGAAAGCTAGCCTTTGCAGTTGCTCATATGGCAAAACTCGTATATTGCGTAGAGCCTGTACATAATTTACGAAAATATCTACGTAGTCGTGCCAAAAGAGAAGGTCTAACTAATCTTTATGTAGTTGACGGATTACTCGAGGACATACCACTTCATAATGGCTTTGCTGACATTGCTATGTGTGGTCATGTATTTGGTGATTTTCTAGAAACAGAGCTTTTTGAGCTTGAAAGAATCACTAAGAAAGGCGGCTTAGTTATTCTATGTCCAGGCAATGTTGATAAGGATAATGAAATTCACGATTTCCTAATCAATGAAGGTTATGAATGGTTAAGGTTCTTAGAGCCGGGAGATGGCATAGGGAGTGGATATAAACGTAAGTATTGGAAGTATAAAGAGTAAAAATATTGTTATTATTATAGTGTTGTTGCATAAGTTCAGGGAGCGTAATATAGCGCTCCCTGATTTCTAAATTGGATTACTACATTTAGGGTTGCTTCCTTAAACTGGTAAGTATATAATATTACTAACTTATATGCTATTTGGAGATATGTAGAGTTTGGAAAGAGATAACACTTACATAGATGTATATGAATATTACTACAGGATACCAGCATCTAATGGGAATTTTATATTATATGGGTGTTTGCTTGCAGAAAAGCTAATGATAAGGTTAGAAAAAATAAAAGGGATTAAGTAAGATTCGATGATGAGGAAGGCTATGAATGAAACTAAAAATAATAAATCAAAATTTTTCAATATGTAAGCTAGAGGATTTGTCTAATATAGATTATTCAGATGAAATTTGCTTTATAGGCAAGACAGATGAGGAGTTATCACTAGTATGTAGCTCAAATAAAGTGCCTGAAAACACCTTAGAATGCGACCATGGTTGGAAAGCTTTTAGAGTTCAAGGTGCACTAGACTTTTCTCTTATCGGAATATTGTCTAGAATATCCACAATCCTTGCTGAGAATGGTATAGGAATATTTGCTATTTCTACATATAATACAGATTACATATTGACTAAGGATTATAACATTGATAGGGCTATCGAAGCCCTAATCAATAGTGGATATGAAGTAGATTGACTGCAATAATTTGATTATGAGTATTGACAGTTGATTTATTTATGATATAGGAGGGGTACTTATATGGTAAATAACATCATAAGAGAAGTAATGCTGAAAAATGAGGAGCGATTAATCCTACGTCAGCCTGAAGTTGATGATGCCGATGCTATAATTGGCTACTTAAATCAAGTGGGTGGTGAGAGTGACAATCTCTTATTCGGTAAAGACGAGTTTCCTCTTACTGTAGAACAGGAGATAGAATTTATAAAAAGGGTTAATGATAATGAGAACACCTTAATGCTATTAGGTATAATAGAGGACTCAATCGTATGTATAGCACAGATTAGTTGTCACCAAAGAAAGAGAATATCTCATAATAGTGAAATAGCCATCTCTGTTAAAAAACAATATTGGAGAAGTGGTATTGGAAGTGCAGTTATGGAGGAACTAGTTCACTTTGCTACCAACCATAGCAATATTAAAAATATTGGTTTAGGAGTTAAAGCCGGTAATGAAAATGCAATTAAGCTTTATGAGAAGCTAGGCTTTGTTAAAGTGGGATATCATAAGGATTATTTCAAGATTAATGGTGTGTATGATGATTTGATACTTATGGATAAGTATCTAGATAAATAAGGAGTATTACTGAGAAACATCCTTTTATTTCAAGTTGATGCTATAGCAAATAAAGGATGAGATAGGACACTAGTACTAAAAGCAATACATAACATTTGATTCCATTTATATACTTGATATGCTATAATATGCAAAATACACAAGCTATAGTTTATAATTTATAAATAAAATAATATAAGGGTTAATAGTGGGAGATTATGAAATTATATAATCGTAATTTTATATTTGAAAGTAATGACTTTGAAAACATGTGCAAATTCGTAATTAATGATAATTCAAAGAGAAAGGAACATTTTATATGGCATATTGGCCGTATGGTTGACTGGAAGTATAATTTACATAATAGAAATAAGTTTTTCCCCAGCAATTTCAACAAATCAGCTCATCTATGGTTTAATGGTCTTAATGATTTAATCGGATTTGTCATATCTGAGGAAATGAATAATGAGTTTACTGTCTTTATAAAGGATGGGTATAGCTTGTTTTATTCGGAATTAGTGGATTGGGCAATCCAGGAATGGGGATGTAATAATGATACACTTGTCACACAGGTGGTAGATGGGCAACATGAATATATGGAATGTTTATCAAAAGCTGGATTCATGAAATGTGAAGAAGAAATGGAAATGACAAGAGTATTTGATACAAGTACATTTTCAGATTATAGAATCGATGATTCTTCGGTTATGCTTCAGAGTATGGAAGAGAATAAAGATTATATAGAACAGGCCAAATTGCGTAGGGGTTCCTGGCAAAACACTATGGACCATGAATTGGATTTACAGGTAAGGGAGTATACACGTACTAGTCCAATCTATAACTCTAAATTTGATTTTGTGCTTGTGAATAAGGAAAAGAAGCATGTGTCAGGCTGTGAAGCATTTATTGATTACGAGAATAATACAGCTGAGATTGAAAGAGTCTGTACGAATTCGGATTTTCAAAATAAAGGATATGCAACCACCATTCTAAAAGCATGTATGAGGGAACTGTATCAAAATAAAATAATGACAGCCTATCTATCAGCTGGATATGATAAGACTATCTATCTCTATGGAAAGCTAGGACATGTTAAGGAAGTAAGCAAAGCTTTTTATAGACTAGATATTTCTAAGTAAAGGTTGAGGTGAATAAAGATGAGTGAAAGAATCGCTAGAGCTGAAGAAATGTTTAAAGAAGGATTCGTATGTTCTCAGGCTGTATTTGCAGCGTTTTCTGAGATGCTAGGCCTTGATAAGGAGATGGCTTTAAAAATCGGAAATGGCTTCGGTGGTGGAATCGCAAGAAAGCAAGAGGTATGTGGTGCAGTATCCGGGGCAATAATGGCTATTGGATTAAAACATGGCAAAACTTATGCAGGAGATAATATATCTCATGAGAAGACATATGCTATGATTGATAGCTTTTGTAGTGAATTCATCGAAAGAAACAAATCGATCAATTGCCATGACATCTTAGGATGTGATTTGACAGAAGCTAAGGAAAAAGGGTTATTCCCTACAGTATGCTTAAAATGTGTTAGAGATGCTGCAGAGATAGTTGAATCCATCATATGATTAAGGAGATACGTACTAGTTCAATCAGTAGTGCTTAAAGAGCTGGCGTAATTATTGTTGCAAGTATGATGTAGAGAACAGGGGGTAGTTAATATGGATTTTAGAAAAGTATTTGACAGTATCCCAGAGCAATTTGATGAATGGAGACCACGTTATTGCGATGAGCTTTTTGAAGACTTAATAGACTATGCAGAGCTTGGGCCTGGAAAGACAGTGCTTGAAATCGGACCCGGTACCGGACAAGCAACAGAACCTATTTTAAAGACGGGTTGTTCATATCTAGCTATTGAGCTAGGTAAGAATTTTACAGAATTCATGGTTAATAGATTTAATTCATATGAGAATTTTCAAATTGCTAATGGGGACTTCGAGACATATGACTTTGGAGATACCAAATTCGATTTGGTGTATTCAGCGGCAGCCTTTCAATGGATACCTGAGAAAATTGGATACCCTAAGGCGTTTGACTTATTAAAAAGCAAGGGAGCATTTGCTATGTTTATGAAGAGGGCTGATATACAGCCAGGTGGAGGATATACTGAGGAACCCTTGTATACTAAGATACAGGAGGTATATTCTAAGTACTTTCATCCTGAGATTGAGTATACATGCAGACTAGATTATGATGCCCGCGACAAATATGGATTTGTTGATCTTGAGTGTCGTGAGTACAAAAAAACAAGAGAGTACAGCGCAGATGATTATGTTTCATTAACAGGAACACATTCCGACCATCTAACACTTAGGGAACCATATAAGACAAACCTATATGAGGGTATAAGAGAAGCAATTCAAAGTTTCGGTAACAAGATAACACTATATGATAAATTTGTAATGTATTTAGCAAGAAGGCCGTAAGTATATTGTATCTCAATGCGATTGCTGATTATAGATATGAATGAAAGGTAGCTATGTATAAAGATAAAATAGAGACTAGAGATTTATTCTTAAAAAAGGCAACAATGGATGATGTTGATGATATGCACACCAATATCTGGTCAAAAGAGGAAACAACAAAATATATGCTCTGGCAACCCACCAGAAATATTGAAGAAGCTAAAATTAGGATGTTGAAGACGATTGAATATCAAAAGAATAATTTAGCATATTTGATATATAAAAAAGAAACAGGAAAAGCAATAGGATTTGCTGGAATGAATAAAATTGGAGATAAGGTTTATAAAGATAGTGGTATTGCTATAGGACCAGAGTTTGTTGGATGTGGTTATGGAAAGCAGATACTTTTATCTTTGGTGGAATATTGCTTTAAAGATTTAAAAGCGATTAAAATAATATGCTCTTGTAGAAGAGAGAACATAGTTTCAAAAAAAATGCTACTGTCATGTGGTCTTCATTATACACATTCTATACCTAAGACTGACAATAGGGATGGATCAAATTATATGCTTGATTTTTATGTGGTAGATGGGACTGAATAAGTAGGAGTAATCGTGTACAGAGTTATAGAAAAGTTATGGGAGAAAGTAACTTTGGTTGTGATATTTTATCGGAGAGCAAAAGATAGACCAAACTAATCTATATTAGAAAATTGGATAACCTGTTAGAGAATATAAAAAGCCTTTCTGCAATAGCAACACTACTTACTACAAAAGTACAGAGAAGGCTTTTTACATATACATATTTGATATGTCAGCTTGACAATATATCTTTCTTTGCCCTTTCTAATACACCTATGACCTTATCGCACCAGTGATCAAATTCTTCATCCAAGGTCTGGCAATCCTCGTGAGAAAGAATATAATCTAAGGTTTTTCTTATACCTTGCTCAAATCTGATAGTTGCTTGAAAGCCGGGAACTGCTCTTTTTAGTTTGCTATTGTCAAATATAACGGTATTAGACTTATCGCCAATCAAACCACCCATCAGATCATAATCAGCGGGAGCTATCTTTGCAAGATAATCAGAAGCAACATAATAAGGCTTATAGGGTACATCAAGACAATTAGCGATAATCTCATATACCTGATTCCAAGTAAGGGATTCATCGGAGGTAATATGAAAGGATTCTCCTATTGCCTGTGGGTTACCCATCAGTCCTATGAAGCCTTTGGCAAAGTCATCGCTATGAGTCATAGTCCACAGGGAGGTGCCGTCGCCATGAACTATAATCGGCTTTCCTTCCAGCATTCGCTTAATAACCTGCCAGGATCCGTGTCTGCCATGAATACCAAGAGGGGCGGATAGCTCACAGTAGGTATGACTTGGTCGGATAATGGTTACTGGAAACCCATGTTCCCGGTACATCCTCATAAGGAAATCCTCGCAAGCAATCTTATTACGAGAGTATTTCCAGTAGGGATTAGCAAGGCTTGTGCCCTCTGTGATAATAGGGTTTCTTACTGGTTTATGATAAGCTGAGGCAGAACTAATATACATAAATTGCTTGGTTTTATTCTGAAAGAGCCTAAAATCCCTCTCCAGCTGCTCGGGAACAAAACCAATGAAATCGCATACTACATCGAAAGACATACCTTCAAGCTTCTTTGACACATCAGCCTCATTTCCAATATCAGCCCTAATAAAATTAATATTTGAGGGAAGCTGGCTGTTTCGTGTTCCCCGATTTAACAGGTATAAATCACAACCATTCTCGGCTAGTCTACGGGAAATGGAAGTACTAATAGTTCCCGTACCACCTATAAATAATACACGCATGTCATCACCTCCTTATTTTATGCTTTAATTATAATGTTTTTACTATAAATATGCTATAGCTTGTTTATATAAAAGTGTAAAATATATCTAAGATTAGATGCGAGAGTGCTATGATTTGTTGCACTCTCATTTTTATCTAAAGCATGTAAGAGGTATAATTTGACAAGATATTTCTACTGTAATATGATTGAGAGCAAGCAAATGTCTTATAAAAGGAGCAAATGTTTTATAACAACTTATCTTCAGAGAGATTACTACTGAAAAATATTAATATATACATAATATTTATACTTTAGTTCAATAGTTCTTATTGAAACATCTGTTCGAATGTGATAAGATGTAACAAGTATATATTCATACGAAGGGATTCGTTTGAATTAGTTTTCATGCCTTCTCGTGACTTTAGTCATGAGA
>CAZODB010000121.1:0-6490 GCA_964578425.1 uncultured Herbinix sp. | reverse complement strand
TAAACAAATTGAATATTTCGGTAAGAGCATCGGCAACCCTAAGCTTCTCCATCTTGGCAATTACCTTAGCCGGCGTATCCAGAACCAATTTCTTTAGTTCATCGTCCACAGGCTCAGACACCTTGCCGTCACTAACAATTCCATCAAAATACTTATTTGACATGGAGATAGTACGATTTACCAAATTACCAAGAGTGTTTGCCAATTCAGAATTGATTCTTTCAACCAAAAGCTCCCAGGTAATGATTCCGTCATTATCAAAAGGCATTTCATGAAGCACAAAATATCTTACAGCATCCACGCCAAACAGCTTTTCTAAATCATCTGCATATAAGACATTTCCCTTTGATTTGCTCATCTTATCTCCTGAGCTACCCTGCAAAAGCCAAGGATGGCCAAACACCTGCTTAGGAAGAGGTATATCAAGGGCCATTAGCATAATCGGCCAATAGATGGTATGGAACCTTAATATATCCTTACCAATCAGGTGAAGGTCTGCCGGCCAGTATTTCTTATATTGCTCACCACTATTACCGTCCACGTCATATCCGATTCCGGTTATATAATTACTTAAGGCATCTATCCAAACATATACTACATGTTTATCGTCAAAGTCTACGGGAATGCCCCATTTAAATGAGGTTCGTGAGACACACAAATCCTGAAGGCCCGGCTTTAGGAAGTTGTTAACCATCTCATTCTTCCTGGATTCAGGTTGAATAAACTCCGGGTTTTCATTAATATGCACCATTAATCGATCAGCATACTTACTCATCCTGAAGAAGTATGCATCCTCCTTGGCGGGTTGAACTTCTCTGCCGCAATCAGGACATTTACCATCCTTAAGCTGGGATGTGGTAAAGAAAGCTTCACATGGAGTACAGTACATTCCTTCATAAAAGCCCTTATATATGTCTCCCTGGTCATATAGCTTCTTAAATATTTTCTGGATTTGCTTTTCATGTTCTGGATTAGTGGTTCGAACAAATCTATCATAGGAGGTATTCATTAAATCCCAGATGTACTTGATTTGTCCAGCAATGTTATCCACGTATTCCTTGGGGCTTATACCGGCCTCTTTGGCTGCTAATTCAATTTTCTGTCCATGTTCATCGGTTCCTGTCTGTAGATACACATCATAGCCTTCCCATCTTCTGAATCTGGCAATGCTGTCCGCCAATATAATTTCATAGGTGTTGCCGATATGTGGCTTACCCGAGGTATATACTATGGCGGTTGTAATATAATATGGCTTCTTACTCATGTTTATCTTCCTTTCCGTCTTGTTCAGCTTAATTATTAATCCCTATCGATTTGTATTTAGCTTTTTACATAGTGCTTTTTCTTATTTGTTTTTGAAATCATGACCACCCGTCAAACGGGTGGTTTGCTCGCCCCTATAAGGGGCAGTTACCGGCCAGCGTCTAAAGGCGCTGGCTTTCACTTTGTTCAAGCCTTATTGCCCTTGACTCGTAGCTACCCTTGAAAGGGTATTGGTATTACCTGCCACCCCTAAAGGGGTCTTCATATTCTTTTACACTTAATTTATCCATTGCAATATCATGATTCTCTTGCTCTTGGATATATTTTTTTATTGTTGCTTCGTTTAATCCTACTGTGCTCACATAGTATCCTTCTGCCCAGAAATGTCTATTCCCAAATTTATATTTGAGATTTGCATGCTTATCAAATATCATAAGTGCACTTTTTCCTTTGAGATATCCCATAAATTGTGATACACTCAGTTTGGGTGGAATGCTTACAAGCATATGTATATGGTCAGACATCAAGTGTCCCTCCAATGTCTCTACACCCTTATAAGTCTAACGTGCTAATAGCAATCCGCATTTTTGTTTTCTAAAATATGTAAATATTCACGCAGTTTCTTGATTCGACATATGCAATATGGTATAATTTGGTTATTGAATTGTTATATGACTAATTCAATAACTAAATTATTCAAAGGAGGGTTTACTATGAAAAAAATTATTACCTGTTTTACAGCGGCGTTCATTTTATGTACGCTATTCACATTTTCATCTGCAAACAAAGCAGAGGCCTATGCCAGCACAAGTGTATCTTCATCAAGCTTAACATTTGATTGGGATCAAACGGAAGGGTATTTTTATATCTATACGGACAGCCCATGGTTGGTGATAACATCAGTAAATGGCTGGCTACGATTTGAGGGACAGGGCTACGGCGGAAGTAAAACCGGAAGCGGCTCTTCCATAGTCAGGTTTACGATGGATAAAAACGCAGACTACACGCGTACCGGATTATTTATGATTTATGATACGAAGAATTATGAATGTCGGACGATATCGATTACACAAAAAGGAATCGATAAAAGTAGCGTACTTCAGCTTAGTAATAAGATTGATACAACATATGATTTCCGGCAGCAGAGTGTAACACTAAAATTTAAGTCCATCTATTCTTGGAAGATAAAAAGCAACAATCCATTTGTGACCTTTTCAAAAACATCGGGGTCAGGGTCATTTAATGACCAGTCAGTTGTCATTAATATAGCAAAAAACAATACTTTCGCGGATAGAGATGCGAAGATAATTTTGTCATCGGATAAGTTCAATGCTTCTATTGATATTAATCTCAAGCAGTTCCAATTACCTGAGTTTTATGACATATGGATAAGTGGAGTTGGGTATTTTAGTGGTTCTACCTGCCTATTACAATATCAGACAAACTTTTTTTATATTGACTTCACTGCAACTGTTCCATGGAAGTTTGAATCTACTCAAGTAATGACATCTGTTAAGGAAGGTGGTCCAGGTACTTATCATATCCAAATCACGGTGCCAAAATATGAAACCTATAATGCGATTTATGGTTATCAGGGCGTTTTTTGGGGGAAATATAGCGGATTACCTATTGTAGTTGAATACCATACCAACGCCTATGATCCACATTCTTATGATTATGATGATTACTATAACCCTACGACGGGCGTACCGACCAGCCCCGACCAATGGAAACAAAATGATGGCGCGAGGTCCGGTGAATAGAAACATCTTTCCTGTTCTTTTCCTATTTGATGCAAACTAAATTTAAAGTGTATTATACAATGTACTTAGAATATTTACTACATCTGCCTAGCTGGTGATTTTTTAAAGACTGCCCTACAACTACAAAAAAGCTGTAATTCTCTATCAATGAGACTTACAGCTTTTTGCTACGTGCCTGGCGGGATTCGAACCCACGGCCTTCCGCTTAGGAGGCGGACGCTCTATCCTGCTGAGCTACAGGCACTTAACGCAACATGTTAATTCTACTATTTACTTCTTTGTAAGTCAAGAACCTGTATGAAATTTAATATACTAAAATGCCAGTTTTCCTTGCATCCATATGTTACCCTTAAATCTTCTACCTGGTAAAGGCTCTCCTAGAAAATCTTCCTTATTGATACATAAACGAAATGTTATATCGTTACATAATAAATCTAAATCATAAATTTCTTCCTTTGTTAAGGTATTCGTTATTAGTTTGCAGTCTAATATAGTAGCAATTATACTATAATTGTCGGATTCAGAACCAAAAGGAATAAAACAGGTATCTACAATAGAATATATGTCCTCTTTTTTTGCTCTTCTTGATACCATTGCATAGGTATCAATATCATCTATCGTTAAGCTATCTATTGCTTCTTGATTTCCTTTTTTTGCCTCTGCAATTAAATTATTCCTGTTAATCTTCTCTACACTAAGGTTTTTAACCTGAATTTCATCCTTTTCTATAGGAAGCAAGGCCCTTCCCTCCAAAGACAGTGCCGACAGCGTTATAGGAATATTTAGGTTCATCTTTGCATTTTGGTTCTTTCTTGCCAAATATTCTGCTACATTTTGTAGATAGAAGATTAAAGATACTCCCAAACGGTAATCATCACACATTCCAGTATATGCCTCTGTATCCACCCGTTTATTTATGGCAACCTCTTCTCTTGCATTAGTTCCAAAGCCATCTAAATGCGGATAGTAGTTATCCATATGGAACACATCGTCATGGTCATATTCACCCCGAAGAGTTATACCAAAATCAGGTCCAAAATTCAAGGACATCTCTGTTAAACTATTTTGATGATTAATTTGAATTGTTTTTCTATTTGAAGCCTTCTCCATAACAAGATTTATTAGCTTATTTAACTCATTTCTGTTATTAATATTGCTGAATCCAATTGCTCTCAAATAACTATGCATATACTCACCTACTTTTCTAATAAACTTACTTATATCTTTTTATATATCTATTCATGTGTTAATACTTATATCATACTTTATTATAATCTGCAAGAAAGATTCTATGGGAATGTTAGTCTATTATAGTGTCAGTGATAAATAGCGTTAATTCCTTAGTAAGATCTTTCTCCAACCAATTGGATGGCTTGTCCCCTTTTTCGTTTTGTATTATCCTGATAACGGGCCTTGTAGGGCATTTAGGGTTTTGCCGAAGTACAATTCCAATTTCATCTTGGTTGGTAATCACCAAAGCACCTGTAGGATATGCTGCAACCGATGCCACAAACGCTTTAACAACGTTTAGATCAAACAGGTTACCTGCCTGGCTAACAATAAAGTCAATGGCATCATGTACCTTCATTCTAGGCATCAAATTGCCATATACCCTGCTGTCAAATTCATCGCAGACCGCTGCAATCTTGCTTCCGATTTTTATTTTAGGACCTACTAAATGAAAGGGATATCCCGAGCCATCCATTCGTTCGTGATGACTTATGATTATATCTCTAGATGTTGACGATATCCAATCCATATTTTCCACTGCAGAATAACCATATATGATATGCTTCTTTATTTCCTTCTGCTCTTTTTCTGAGCACTCCTCCATAATTAAGCTGCTATAATCAATTGTTATAAATGTAAAACCAATGTCATGAAGCAAGCATCCGATTGCAATTTCTCTAATTTTTTGCTTTGGAAGCTTTAATTTGAACGCCAAAATAACTGACAAAGCGCAAACATTAAGTGAATGGGAATATGTCCCCTCACTTTTATTTCTGATGCTGGATAGATTATACATAACCTCCGGTTCTCTCATAATATCATATATGATTTCGTCGGCAATTGTGGTAATTTCTTCCAGCTCGCTGTCAGTATGATATGAATACTTCGTAAGGATCTCACGCACTGCTTCCTGGCATTGTTCCTTAATTTGAATCTCAAGACTTTCTGTTAGGCTTACCCCCTGTGCAATCTCATCCTCTACATATATAAACTCGATATCCAGTTCTTTCAAACGATTAATATATTCCTTCTTTACAATCGTTCCCGCAGCCATTAGTATTGAATTACTATCATTCAAAATGTCTTTTGCCAATAGTTCGTGACCTTTTACAGAATCAATGGAAATTATTCTCATGTTTTTCCCTTTCAACCCTTATAAATGCCTCTGGCGCATAATTTCATATATGCACGGTATCTATTCCATAAAGTTATTATAATTTATGGCATGATCAAGTGCACTCTTTTCCTCTTTAGACAGCTCCAGGAAGGATTCTCCTTTTATGACTTCCTTTAAATACATATAGCATCCTTCTCTGCTACTGTGAACAGAGTTAAGTATAAGACCATCGTTATTCTTATCAAGAAGCGCAAGAACAAAGCTAAGCTTTCCTCCCATTTCCATAAATGCATCATATTTCACGATACCAACCTTTTGCACCGCTGTTAACAGGTTCTCATTAATTTTATCTACTTCGCTATGTAATAAACTATTGTCTAGCTTTAGTTTGTCAATTTCTGTAAATCTTTCGAGTATTATTGTTTCTAGTTCACTAGCACTGGCTCCTTGAGTAAACTTACGGTGTTTTGTGTTTAATTTACGCTGATTAACCATAGTTATTATAATCAATACTAATACTATAATAGATAATACAACCAGTCCCAACACAATATATGTCATATTTTGTTCCATTAAATCAATTAAGTTCATTTTGATCCTCCGTTGTATCTTATATTTTCTCTTTATCCTAGGTCAGAGTGTTAAAAAGATCCATTATTCGTTCAAGATCTTCATCTGAGTAATATTCTATCTCTATCTTACCTCTGTTATTTTTCTTTCTATTAATCAAAACCTTAGTGCCAATAATGTTTTTTAGCTTTTCCTCTATATCATGATATATAAAGCTATTCTCTTCCGGTTGTACAATCTCTTTGTCTGGCTTTCCCTTAATTAATTGCCTTACAAGGTTTTCTGTTTCTCTTACGCTTAGTTTTTTATCAATAACCTTACATGCTGTATCATATTGATTGTTTGGATCTTCTATGGAAAGTAATGATCTAGCATGACCTCCGGACAGCATATTGTCTATAAGCATTTGCTGTACTCTTTCGTCTAGCTTAAGTAGTCTTAGAGAATTTGTGATTGTCACCCTGCTTTTTGATACTCTCTCTGCTAATTCCTCTTGTTTTAAGTTGAATTCATGTATTAATCTTTGATATGCATATGCTTCCTCTAT
>CAZODB010000120.1:3519-6506 GCA_964578425.1 uncultured Herbinix sp. | reverse complement strand
TAGATGTTTGAAATTATTGTTCTAATCCAAAATGTTTTGCCAATAAGTTCATGGTTTCTAATTTGGTATCAGAAACAACATCATTTCTAACAACAGTAAAGAATCCGCTGTTGGCAAATTTGTCATAGATTTCTTGACTATTTACACTTGCAATGCACTCAAGGTAATTTGCCATAGTTTTTTCAGGATTATCAGCCTTCATAATTTGTTCTTTAATGAACTTCTTATCTTCATCATTTCTCTCAAAAAAATTATCGACAGACATTGACTGTGGTGACAACATAATAGCTACTTGGTTATAATCAGCTATTTTTCGCAATACATCAATGCTTATATTGGTGTCAACAATAACCTTCTTGTTTTTTGCAATACTCATTAAATATGCTATTTCAAACTCAATCAATTCATCTGCCACTTCATCATACCATTTAGCAAATTGTTCTGGAGTTCTGTTAATATACTCTTGCCAATCCTTCATAGTTTCAAAATAGCAAAGATTAGGATATTCAGCTGGAGTGGCAATTCCATTTGTTATAATGAAGTGATAATTCTCACCACAGTGAATCAAGTCATATTTTTCAGCAAGCATTGCTACCATTGTAGATTTACCCGCAAAAGCTGTACCATTAATAAACATTACATTTTTTAGACAATGTTTAATAATCTTATTGTTAATTTCCATATTGTTTTCTCCTCGTAGAAAATATTTTTTCGCATAACAAAACAGGCTCAAGAAAATGAGCTATTATCATATTTAGATTGTTATCGAATCCTATTTGCACCTATAAAGATTTTACAATACATATTATAGTTCCTTTCAATCGTTGAGAATATAATTCTTCATGCTTCTACCCATGTTGTCTCTGAATGTTTTCCCTAAGACCTTACGTGTTTCATTATTCACCCTCTATTTATAGATTTAGAATAGGTATATGGTATACATTTTACCAATGATAATTATATAGGTCAATTAAAAAATACAGCCTTTAATTAATACAAAGACTGTGGGGGTCAGTAGTAGACAGGTGGTAGATAAGTATGCACGAATACTCAAGGATAATCATAGAAGATTACTGTAGAACCCATAACAGTACAAAAAGTAAAAGAATCAATAGGTTGGTGGAAATGTCCTATGATTTGAGTGCAATGATCAACGATGGAGATGCGTTGTTTTTGGAGAAAGTAATCGACCAGGAAAAAAATTTAGAGCTAAAAGAAGCGTTGCAGGAATTAGATGAATTTCTATGTGGATATTAAACCAGTAAAATTAGCGTCAGCCTTCTATACAAACATATAAAAACATGGTGATAACAAGGTCAGCCATGCCTCGCAGAACCGACGGGTCCTAATTACTGAAGGCTTATGGCATAGCAATACGAGTATTCAGATAGGATCTCTATATGCAAGTGGGTTATCCGTTGCCGAGATTGCAAAGCAACTTTTTATATCTGAAAAGAATGTGCATTCTTATCTTCCGTATAGTAGAGGGCAGTATGGTGGAGACAATCGAAGCGGGGAAGCAGATGGGCAATTAATGATGAGGGCCAGTACCTATATTATAAAGAGGGTAAGGCTGTAACCGGGGAACAGACTATAGACGATATAAAGCACAGCTTTGATAAGAATGGCGTCTTTGAGGCTGGCTGGAGAAAGAAAGATAAGCTAAAAAGGGATTTAGAAGGAGTCAGGCGATTATGTCTGACTCCTATTAATAATTCTAACAATTAATATTCTATAAGTTAAATTAGACAAAGATAAGGGGAAAATATGGGATTATGACGGCAGTAAAATACTGGAATTATATTTGCTACTTTGATATAATTAACATACATAGATATGTATCAGAGATATAATCAGCTTTGAAATCATATCATAAAGCTGTATGGACTAGTTATATACGAATAGAATGCATAATGTATGTTATGCACATCCTATACATCATACAGTCTCGGGCTATTCAGCCATATTTTATCCAATTAACCTATATTTTATTGTGAATATCATTAAGGAGAATCTGCGGTACAGTGTTGCGTAGAATGTAAGTATTTGTTATAATCAGGTTAGTAATATTATTACTTAAATTTAACGAATCCTAATATTCTAACATCTTACTATTATAATTTGCAGTAGGCATAACACCAGTATTAGATCTCCTTCATAACTGAAAGGAGACCTAGAATGCTCTTAGAAAGATTGTTAGAAAGAACACTAATTAAGGAAGAAACGAAGCATTATATCGTAACAGAGAAAAGGACACAAGGAAGGACAGCAGGTAAGGCGGAGCGACTAAACCCCTTGAATGATTACTTGTTCAAGCAGTATATGGGAACAGAAGAATGTAAGGAGTGCCTTATATCCTTCCTAAATGCAGTATTGAATATGAAGCTTACAGAGGTAGAGATAGTAGAAAATCTTGAGCTACCCAAAGAAACTATAGAGGGTAAATTTTCAAGACTTGATATCCGTGCCAAGCTTCCAGATAGAACCCAAGTTAACATTGAGGTGCAGCTACTTAATGAAGATAATATTGTAGAAAGAAGCCAATACTATAACGGAAGACTCTATATATCGGGCATCCATCAGGGTGAGGATTATAGTAAGTTAGGTAAGGTGATTTCCATAAACCTACTTAATTTTAATTATCTACCCTATCAGGAGTTTCACATCAGTAGTCACTTTAGGATTGACCAGTATCCTATGGAGATACTAACTGACAAGCAAGAGATACATTTTATTGAACTTAAGAAGTTTTATAATGAGGATAATTGGGATATCAATAATCCTCTTCATCGTTGGCTAAAGTATTTTGATCGTAACATAGATAAGGAAGAATTGAAGGAGTTGATTAGGATGGATGGAGCTATTGCTAAGGCAGAGGAAAGAACCAAGAAGGTAGCTTCAAGTGAGCAGGAGCTGCGTTATTATGAAGCGCTTGAGGATGCCAGGCGAAATATGATAAGCTCTCATAGATATCATAAGGAGCAAGG
>CAZODB010000120.1:1926-3419 GCA_964578425.1 uncultured Herbinix sp. | reverse complement strand
AAGGGAAAGCAGAAGGAGAGGATAGACTTGCCGAGCTTATAAATAAACTCATGAAAGATAACCGGATGGATGAGCTGCAACAAATCCTAGATATTCCAAATCTTCGTGAACAGTACTATAATGAATATAATATATTATGATAGTAATACAGTACGATTGTGCTTATAGTCTGTCACATAATTTTAGGCTTCAAATGACCAAGGACCTTGAGATAAGACAATTACTCAGGGTCCTTTTTTGCACTTGAGAAAAGATGAAGTATAAATTCATGTTTTATTTACATAGTTGAGGCCCACATAATGGAGAACGTGCGAATGCCTATGGGTTATTTTGCAGAACCTACATGAATAGGATTGAAATTATCACTGTCGGTACATACAAAGCCACCAAACTTATCAACAATCTGCTCAAAATATGGAATTGCTAATGTCAAATCAGTATCACACAGTGTGATGCCAAAGATGGTTTTGATGTGGCGGTTTTCGATAAAGGAGGCATCGGAAGGATCCCTAAAGGAAGCTTCGACAGGCTCAAAATCAATAGAATTCTGATTTGAAAGTACCAATTCAAGGACATTCATCGCCTCCCACAGTTCTATTACAAGTCCTTTTTCTGCTTGAAAGGACTCTGCGATATCTTTAGCACACACCTCACTGGGAGTCATATAGAAAAGATTAAGATAAATTTTTACTGCTTTCTGATCGAAAACCTTACCTTTACTAGCCATGGACGTCTTCCTCCTATCGGTTAAACAATGTGTTTGATATCGCTCATATTACTTAAGCCCAAATAAACCAAATCAGTACATATCCTGTTATAACAGCAGTTAGTGTAAAGGGAACACTAATTTTCATAAACTCTTTCGTACTTACCTCATGACCTTCTTTACGAAGTATTCCAATACCTGCTATATTAGCAGAAGCACCAATAGGAGTTATATTACCACCAAGGGTTGCGCCTATTAACAATCCAAAGTATAGGATGGTTGGATCAATACCCATAGAAGCAGCAATTGATGTAACTACAGGTAACATAGTAGCAACGTAGGGTATATTATCAATAACTGCTGATATAGCCACAGATGCCCATACGATCAAAGTATATATCACAAATAGGTTGTCCCCACCAAGCTTAACAAATAAAGCACCAATATCATCAATGACCCCTACTGTTTTTATTCCACCAATAAGAATAAACAAACCTGCTAACAAACCAATTGTTGTATAATCTATGTCTTTAAGAACATCAATAAGGGTGTTCTTATCTTTTGTTTTTATAAACTTACGAATTAATCCAATTATCATTAATCCGACACAGATAAGACCGTTGGTTACTTCAGGCTTATTCTCTATGAAAGAGGCTAATATCAGCAAAACTATAATTCCCACCAGCAGTACTGTTGGAAAATAATCTGTAACCTTGGTTTTCTCCATTGCTTTTACTGGTTGCTTATATTCTCTAAATAACCAAAGTAAGATAAACATTGTAACAAG
>CAZODB010000120.1:0-1826 GCA_964578425.1 uncultured Herbinix sp. | reverse complement strand
CCTCAAGTTAAAAGTCTTTTTAATTATATCATAATGAAAATAAACTTGAAAGCAATCTCAATTTATTACAGCGAAGAAGGTACTTTATACCGGAGTGTGAGGATGAAGTATGGCAAGCAGATATGGTTTTAGCTGAACTTATGCTGTATGAGGGAATGCAATTCAAATATCTATTTGATTTTGGGGATTAGTGGCATTTTCAAATTACGGTAGTACATATAGTGACCGGACATACAGAGGAATGTAACCCCTTTAAGATGCTGGCAATACTAGTAATAGCCCGTCATGGCTATGATGGACATACTTGGATACAAGATACTTGGGTATTTGTCTATAAATGCATTAAGATATAGAAATCTTGATGCATTTATTTATATAAAGCTATAGAGAAAAACTTCCTACTAGTTTTAGGTATATTATTAAATACATATTGACAAAAGAAATTAATCTGATATTATATGTAAGTAAGCACTTACTTAAGGAGGTAGAATATGGAGAGTAGTACTGGCAAACGAATGAGTAGAGTAGAAAGAAGAGAACAAATTCTTGAGTCAGCATTAAATACATTTATAGAAAAAGGATACAATGGCTCTACTACAATAGATATAGCTAAAGAAGCAGGAGTATCAGAAGTAACATTATTTAGATATTTTGATTCTAAGAAGCAAATATTTTTGGATGCTATCGAACCCATATTAATTAGTAACCTAAAGGAATCTTTAGTAGCGTCTAAGAATTTAGAAACTATGGAGAAGTTAGAGTATATCTTAAAAGATAGAATCAAATTTATTTCTAAGCATCATAAAGTAATAAAACTAATACTCATGGAAAGTCAAATTAATCCAGAGATAGCTGATTTCAATTTTATTAATCAAATAACAATATTGCTGCAAGACTTAATAAAAGAAGCAGATATAGATTTAAGAGATGAGGGCATTTCTCTAAGGTTATTAATGGGAAGTATTTTATCATTTTTATACTTGCCTGCAGTTAATGATGAGGAGATTAATAATTATGTAGAGAACCTTATAAATATCATAATAAAAAACAACAGACTTTAAAGAAAGAAGGATTGATTAACTTGAACAAATTATTTTCGAAATTAGGGGACAGAATTGAAAAGACCCCTTTCAAGGTACTGTTTATTGCCATAATAATATTTGCTGTTATGATAGTTGGTGCTATAAAGGTAAATATGGCAACTGGTAGTGACACCTTAGTCAAGACAGATAATGATGCATATATATCTAACTATACCATGGAGAATGAATTTGGTGGAGATGCCATCATGGTATTGCTTGAAGGTGATCAAAAAGATTTATTAGAATTAGATAATATGGAAAAGATGTGGAATGTAGAGCAAAGACTTAAATATAATGAAGATATCTTTACTTTTATGAGTCCAGCTAGTATTGTTCATCAAATAACCGATAGACAAGGTGCAGAAATCAAAAAACAAATCCCTAATGTAAGTGAAGGACTAGGGGAAATGGGAAATAAACTTGCCGAAATAGGTACAGAATTGGGCAGTAAGGAGTTACCAGATCCAGAAGCTGTTGAAAATAAACTTAATAGTTTAATGGGCAAGGTGGATCCTAATAAACTCATGGAAGAAATGGGTGGAAACCAGGAAGCCGAGTTAAAGGATAAATTTTTGGAAATGGGTAATGGTTTAGGTGAGATGGGAAATAGACTTACTAGTATAGGAAATGAACTAGGAAGTAAGGATATACCAAATCCAAAGATTATAGAAGAAAAATTAGGTGAATTATCTAATATAAGTAGTGTCTTTGATGAATTAATTGGAGGCCAGGATAATTTAAGCA
>CAZODB010000119.1:0-6551 GCA_964578425.1 uncultured Herbinix sp. | reverse complement strand
CTACACAACCGTCAGGTTGTTATTTACAGGGGCAGCAGGATTCGAACCCGCGACCTGCGGTTTTGGAGACCGTTATTCTACCAGCTGAACTATACCCCTATCTATGTCGCTTATTTATACTACTATGAATTGTAGCAATTGTCAAGATTGTTTTACTCAATCAATAAAGGGTTATCAATACAGCGACTATACATAGCCTCTCACTACTTGCTATGTAATATGGTATTCCATAGGCAGGTGCCATTAAGTTACAGGCAATCCCGCCTCTTTTTTTTCCACAGTCTATTAGATGTTCTAACTGCCTAGTAAGAGTTTACTCTTATATAATACTCCATGCGATTAAAACCCCTAATATAAGGATTAATATTGCAGCATCAGCACTAATACCTGTTAATTCAACTCCCCATATTGTACTACTTTTTGATTTGTCAAATTTACGAAGAGCTAAATATAAACGTGAACCTATGGCTCTGACAATATGTTGAATTGATTTGGCCACAGAACGATAAAATTTCATAACTATTTGGCCAGCCGATGAAGTTCCATTAGCCACTAGTTTTACCATGCCCTCTATAGTTAACCAAATAGGGGGATGCCAATGAAACGCTCCGGTTTTAAGCCCTGTCCAGCAAACTACTATACCAAGGATCAAGGTAATTATCATGTCAAAAACATCCTTAAAGTTCCAAAATGAAAGACCCGTTAAACTAGTGTAGATACCCTTCATACCTAATGTCTGAACCGCTGGCGCTATGGCAACATTCAATAATAAGTCAGGCTTAATTCCAATCCCTACCATAACAACTGCTAGCAAACCCATAGCTATTTGTAGCTTAGGAGATCCACCATCATTGACCTTTAATTTCGTAGGCTTTCCTAAGAATATAAGGTAATATAACTTGCTAAAGGATGCAGCTGTACCAACTCCTACAATCAAAAATAGCCTCTCTACCCAAACCAGCCATGACGTTCCACTTGCAGCCGCTAGACTAACTCCATGATGTATTAGAGATTTACTGGCATAGCCATTAAGCCCTGGTGCGCCGGTAATTCCTAAGACAGCCACTAGCATGAGTAAAGCAGTTACAGGAAAACGCCGCCAAAGCCCACCAAGTTTATATAAATCAGTTTCACCTGTATGAATATAGATAACACCCACACCCAAAAATAGTGCAATCTTAAATAATGCATGATTTATTATATGATATATTGCACCTGATAATCCAAATCCTCCATTTGATCCTAGATAAAGGGCAACACCTAGACCTAAGATGATATAACCCATTTGACTAATACTATGATAAGCCAGTAACTTTTTAGCATTGCTTTGAATCAAGGCTGATAAAACACCCAGTAACATGGTACAAACACCCAAAATAATAATAGTAGAGCTTAACCAAGTCACTCCAGACCCAAGTTTCCTACCCCAACCAGCAAACTCTCCTGTCCGTATCAATCCATATGCCCCTACCTTAATAAGAAGTCCAGATAGAAGTGCACTACCTGGGGTAGGTGCCACTGAATGGGCATAAGGCAACCATAGATGCAAGGGAACCATACCAGCCTTAATACCAAATCCTATTATAAAAAGAGCTATACTCCAACCAAATAGCTGAGGGTCTAAAGCTGTAACCATACCCGAACCAATCTTGGGCAGCACATCTGTAGCCGAACCCATTGTAGCTATTCCTAAAGCTATTAAAAGACCACCAACTATACTAAAAAACAAATAGAAGTATCCAGCCTTAATTGATTCCTTATCCCATCTATGAATAACCCAAAAATACGATGTTATGGTCATCAGCTCAAAAAAGAGAAGCATTGTCAAAAGATTCCCTGCTAAGAACACCCCTAAAACCGAGAACAAAGTAAGCATTGTACACAATTGGAAGTTTAAAGCTTTTCCTTCATGTTCCATATATTTCGGTGAATATATAGAAACTACAAGCCAAAGAAAAGCTGTCAATATCACAAAGATAACAGATAGGGCATCGGCGTGAAAAGCCAAAGTAAAAGGACCGGACATGGCTATCTCATAATCTAATGCCCTTCCTCCTAAAACACCCTTTAACCCAAAGATTCCTAGCAGAAGAATAGTCAAGCTGATAGCAAAAGGTATCTTTATTGATTTATCCTGCGTAAATAGCAGAATTAATGCTCCTATGAGTGGAATAGCAATAAGTATAATTAGTAACATAACTCACATCTCCTTTTCCTAAAAGAACCAATTGGCAACAGCCTGAACTCCTGGCCAAAGTAATCCTGGCCAGAGACCGATAAAAAGTGAAATCATAGCTAGAGTCACCGTTGGAATAAGCATAAGCAATACCTTTTTTCCTCGCTCCTTATGCGGTCCAAGTCTTTCTCCTTTAAATGCCTCTACGACAGTAGGAATAAAGCATACAGCATTTATAAGTCCACTAATGACCAACAGCACTGCAAGAGGCCATATACCTCCCGCCACACTACCCTTCATCAGGTAATATTTACTCCAAAATGTATTGAGAGGTAGCATTCCAATCATTCCTAGACTGGCTGCTGCAAAAGCAATAAAGGTCTTTGGTAGCAGCCAACCCACACCTTTCATCTTACTAATGTCCGTTTCTCCTGTCTGTTCAGAAATAATTCCAGCACAGAAGAAGAGAGTGACTTTAAGTGTAGAGTAATTGAACATGTGTAGCATTGCCCCAATTAATCCCCATGGTTGCAGTGTGAATACACCCAATAAAATATATGAAAGCTGACTAATAGTGTGATAGGCGAGTCGACGTTTCAAAACATCCTGTCTTGTCGCGATGATAACACCTACTAATATAGTAAAGGCTGCAATCCAGGGCAAGATCCGACCAAGAGTCAACTGCCCCATTAACTCCCTTCCAAATACAGAATACACAACCCTTGTAATGCCATAGACACCAGAATAAACTACTGCCACCGCATGAAGTAGGGCGCTAACCGGAGTCGGCGCTACCATGGCGCCAGGTAACCACCTATGCAAGGGCATTATAGCAGCCTTTACACCAAATCCAATAATAAATAATCCTAAAAGCCAGTTATATCCAGATCCATTTAAACCTGCTAAAATTGCGTTGCCAGCAAAATCAATATTTCCAGCCAACCTATAAGTAATTACCATTGCAATCAGAATCGCTCCTGCACCAGAAAGACTATACAGCATATACTTTGACCCTGCTTTCACTGCTTCAGGGCTGCGTTCATGAATTACTAAAGGATAAGTAACAAAAGTTAGTAGCTCATAAAATAGATACAGGACCACAAGATTGCCTGAAAAAGCCACTCCCAAAGTCACACTAAATGATAGGAGAAAAAATGCATAATAAGTACTCTGTTTATGCTTTCCATCCATATATCCAAAAGAATATATAGCGGCGAAAATCCATAAAGTCGCAGCAATCAACCCAAAAATTGCACCTAATGGATCAGGTTCAAAGCTCCAAGAGAAGCCTGCTAATTTACCTGCTATTCTTGTACTTTCACCCGAAAAGGCCAATAGAGCAGTTCTCCAACTAAAAAATGCTCCACATAGACAAAAGAATAAAACAACTATATTACGTATTCGGTTTCTAACCTTTGGCATCATTGCAACGATTAAGCCACCAACTAATCCACTTAATAAAGCCAAAACAAGATAAAGCATCTAATCTTCCCTCCCCTACTAAAAACTAAGCAATTCAACGGCAGCTCTACCAGCCAACTCCAAGATTGGTCCTGGTAATACTCCTAAAATCAGCACAGCCACAGCTAGCATAATTAGAGCTATCTTCTGTGGTAAACCAGGATCCCTAAAATCTTCTTCCGGTGCTGGTTCAAAATAAGCAATGCGTATAATAGGTAAAAGATAAGCAGCGCAAAGTACGCTCCCCAATATTATTATAATCGCAGCTAAAACATTTCCAGCATCTAGACTTCCAAGAAGCAAGTACCATTTCCCTATAAAACCCGAAAACAGAGGTATACCTATAAGCCCTAAGCTTCCAATAGTAAAAACCGCCATAGTTATGGGCATTTTTCTACCAATACCAGCCAAACCACTAATGTTTTTCTTTCCAGTAGCAGTAATCATAGCTCCTCCTGCTAAAAACAAAGATGCTTTGATAACTGCATGACTAACTAAGTAAAACAAGGTTCCTTTTAAACCCATTTCGTTCATTAATCCCAAGCCCAAGAAAAGATAACCTACTTGAGCAACAGTAGAAAAAGCCAGTCTCCGCTTTATTTCATCTTGTGTAAGAGCAAATAAAGAGCCAGCAATAATAGCAATCATACCAGCTAATACCAATATTCTATCTATATTAAATTCTCGCATCAAAGTTTGACCAAATACATTGTACATGAACTTTAAAAAGCAAATTATATAGCCTTTTACAGCAAGGCCTGACAAAATGGCACTAGCTGGAGTAGGAGCCGTGGAATGAGCATCTGGTAACCAGATATGCAATGGGAAAAGCGCTGACTTAACTCCAAACCCTACTAATATAAAGCTCATTGACATCCATACTACATGAGGACTGTTCTGCCAAACTTGTATCAACTCCTGATGAGCAAACCCCATATTTAAATGCCCAGTTAACATATATATAAATCCAATTCCTCCAAGCACAAGGGCGGAACCTATCGTTGCTAGTATTAGATACTTAAATGCTGCCTCGGAAGCCCTCGGATTATTACGAGAACTTACTAAGCCACAACAACTTAAAGTTGCTACTTCCACCAAGACATATACATTAAAAATGTCATTTGTTAGGGCCATCCCTGCCATGGCACCCCCAAGTAATAATAAGAGCACGTAGAACCGGGCTACCCTATTTTTAGTCCCCACCTCTTCCGTGAGATTGCCCTTCGCAAACAAGACAACCGGTAAGCATATACCTGTTACAATAATCAAGAAAAAGGCTGCAAGACTATCTACTTTTAACTCTATACCCCACGGGGCCGTCCAACCACCCATGCTATAAATAATGGAAGTACTATCATTCAATAAAACAATAGACGCCAAATATCCCGCAGCTAGAAGCCACAAAACGCCTGTAGAGATAACTAAACCCTCTACCAATTTCATACAGCGAGCAAATGTTGGTAAAATAAAAGCTATGAACAAAGGAATAATAACAACAAACACTGGTAAGTTAATTTTCATCACAGATATCATTTTTTGCCGCCTCGTTTCTAATTTCCGCTATTCGTCTAGCATCAGTAGTTCCATAAGTTTTATATAACCGAATAATAAGTGCTAAAGCAAATGCAGATACACTGACACTGACAACTATTCCTGTTAACATCAAAGCTGAAGGCAATGGATTTATATAAACAGGCTGAGGATTAGCCTGTTCAAGAATTGGCACAGCTCCGCCTCTAATATTACCACCACCAACAAATAAAATAAAAATAGAGCTTTCTATAATATTAATTCCTATCAGTTTCTTAAATAAATTAGATTTATTCAGAACGATCAGAATTCCAATAATAAATAAAAGAACAGCAATTGTGTATGGATAATTTATTATAAGCTTTTTAAGTATTGACATTAGGCATCATCCCCCTTCATTGAAAAAAATATAGTTATCATGGTACTGGCCACTCTAATGCCTACACCAAGACCTAGAAGGGATATGATTCCACCAGAAGTAAGACTTCCCGGTGTTCCAAGATTAATACCAGCCAACTTATTGGCCAAAAAAGGAGCCCCTTTGATGATTCCTATTATTCCTATTATTCCATACCATAAAGTACCATAACTCTCTATCCATATAAGAACTTTTTCTGGCACTTTCTCTTGGCCTTTTTCTACACCATATATAGTAGAGAATACTATTACACCAATCGCAAATATAATACCTCCCGCAAAGGAGCCTCCAGCTGAAGAGGCGCCATGTAGAATTACATAAAGTCCATACATACTTATAAAAGGTGCAATTAAGATAATTATTCGCTTAAAAATAAAATCTCTCATTTGATGCCCTCCTCTTTTTTAAATGACTTTAAAGTAATTACCACAGCCAATGTTGCAGTAAATAATACAATTGTTTCAAACATAGTATCGTATGCCCTGTAATCAAGCACAATTCCTGTTACCATATTAAAAACCCCTGTCTCTTCTAATGACTTGTTAATATAGCGCTCCGAGACTTGATTGTGAATAGGATTGTCAGCCATTCCATAAGGAGGAAGCTCTGCTACTGCAAGTAATACTCCAAAGACTGCTAATAGAGCTATGGTAGTAATTAGTAAATTTTTTAACTTCACTGCTCTTCCTCCTTTCTATTAGTACGGAAAACAACTACCATCATTAAAATAGTCATAACAATTCCAGCCGCCGCTTCCGTAATAGCAAGATCAGGAGTGTTCATCTGTAGCCAAATTAGTGCTGCGGTCAAACTGTAAACACCATAAACGATAACAGCATGCAATAAGTCCTTTATAAAATATATGGTTAAAGCTGCTACAACAAGGATAAGAAGAAGAACCATAATCATATAATCAGCAACTATAAAATGCATAATATTACTCCTTTCTTATCCTTGTATTTTTCT
>CAZODB010000118.1:0-6674 GCA_964578425.1 uncultured Herbinix sp. | reverse complement strand
GCGGAGAATGTGCCAAGGCACATTCTTTCTTGTATAATAGGAAAGTGCGTCCTATCATATAACCGGGATTTTTCCTTTAATAAAAGGAGAGTTTGAATACTATGATGAATTCTAACAACAAGCAAAAAGTAATAAGTCTTTTATCTGTCAGATCTATGACCTTAATGGCTATGCTTGGAGCAATTGCATTTGTTTTAATGTACTTTGAGATACCGCTGTGGTTTGCACCACCATTTTATCAAATTGATTTTAGTGAGGTTCCGGTACTTATAGGAGCGTTTGCATTAGGGCCTATTGCCGGGATAATTATTGAATTGATTAAAGTGCTTTTATTTATAGTTTTTAAAGGAACATTAACTGCAGGAGTTGGAGAGACGGCGAATTTTTTGATCGGTTGCTCATTGGTGGTTCCAGCAGCTGTTATTTATTATAAAAATAAAACATTAAAGTCAGCGATAATTGGGTTGATAACAGGAACTGTGTGTATGGTAACATTGGGTGGATTTATGAATGCATTCGTACTTCTTCCAGTATTCGCTTATTTCTTTAAGATGCCTGTGGATGCTTTAATTGCAATGGGAACTGAAGTAAACTCAGCAATAAACAACATGTCTACATTAATTTTTTACGCAGTTGCACCTTTCAATCTTCTTAAGGGAATAGTGGTTTCCCTAGTCACGCTTCTCATATATAAAAGGATTAGCGGAGTTATTAAGTCCATAGCAGGAATGTAATAATAAGTGTGACAATAAACTTAAAAGATAGGATTTAGAAATCCTATCTTTTTTATGATGTATCTGATATACTAATTCATGAAAATGTACTTTAATGGAATGAGGAATATAGATGATAATAGAGAGTTTTAGTGCAGAGGATACCTATAAGATTGGAAGTGATCTGGGTAGCAAGGCAACTAAGGGACAAGTATATTGTATTAACGGTGATTTGGGTGTAGGTAAGACCGTATTTACACAGGGTTTTGCAAAAGGGCTAGGTGTAGACGAGCATGTTAACAGTCCTACATTTACTATAATCCAGGAATATAAAGGTAAGCATTTACCCTTATATCATTTTGATGTCTATCGTATAGGCGATGTCAGTGAAATGGATGAGATAGGCTATGAGGATTATTTCTATGGAGATGGGGTCTGTCTGATTGAATGGGCCAAGCTGATTGATGAGGTTCTACCGAAGATAAGGACAAGTATTCAGATAAAGAAGAATTTAAATAAAGGGTTTGACTATAGGGAGATTGAAATTATAGAAAGTAATTTAGATAAGGTAGTATGATAAAACAAGATTACTTATACTAACTAGTCAGAATGGAGATTGTTATGAGAATATTGGCACTTGATAGCTCGGGGCTGGTAGCTTCGGTTGCCATTGCATCTGAGGAAGCTTTATTAGCAGAATATACTATAAATTATAAGAAGACTCATTCGCAGACACTACTGCCTATGCTGGATGAAATAGTTCGTATGGTGGATTTAGATTTATCTGAGGTGGATGCTATTGCAATTACTTCAGGACCCGGATCCTTTACAGGACTCAGAATTGGTTCAGCAACAGCTAAGGGATTGGGTCTTGCTCTTGGCAAACCCATAATATCTGTTCCTACGGTTGATAGCTTAGCCTATAATCTATATGGCACAGACAAAATAGTTTGCCCCATCATGGATGCAAGAAGAGATCAGGTATATACAGGCTTATATAAATTTGTAGAGGGTAAGATGCTTATAATATCTCCGCAAAAGGCTGTAGCCATAGATGAGATTATAGATGAAATTAGTAATAAGGGGAAAGAAGTAATATTTCTAGGGGATGGGGTGCCTATTCACAGAGATCGAATATCAGAACGTATTAAAGTGGGGCATAGCTTTGCACCTTTACACATGGACAGGCAACGCGCTGGTACAGTAGCTGCCCTTGGCTTAGTATACTATAAAGAAAACCATGTGGAGACAGCAGCAGAGCATCAACCTGTTTATCTTAGAGTTAGTCAGGCGGAACGAGAAAGGGCAGAACGAGAAAGTGCAAAGCAAGAAAGTATAAAGCGAGAAAGTGCAAAGCAAGAAAGTGTAAAGCGAGAAAGTACAAAGCAAGAAAGTGTAAAGCAAGAAAGTGCAAAGCAAGAAAGTGTAAAGCGAGAAAGTTCAAAAGAAAACAAGGATAAGGAAGGCTAGGACAAAGAGTAGCTTGTAGGGGAAGGAGACAAAGATGCTTATACGGGATATGACCGCTGCAGATGTGGATGAAGTATATGCAATTGAAAATGAAACCTTCTCCGATCCATGGAGTAAAAACTCCTTTCGTGTATCCATATCAGAACCAAGCAATCACTACCTTGTTGCGATTGTAGAGGGAAGAGTAGTGGGCTATTGTGGTTATTGGGGAGTTGCTGGAGAAGGATATATATATAATGTTGCGGTAAAAGCAAGCTTTAGAAGGCAGGGGATAGGCCTTAGTATGCTGAAGGAATTGATTGTACAGGCCAGAGGTAGGGGTATGACCTCCCTAACTTTGGAGGTTAGGCAATCGAATGAGGATGCCATACAACTCTATAGGAGGTTGGGTTTTGCCGAAGCAGGGGTTAGGAAGGATTTTTACACCAAGCCCTCGGAGGATGCCATAATAATGTGGCTTAGCCCTATACATTAATTCCCACTGTAAATATCCGTAAACAAGTCTTATAATGATACTAACAGCGGGTGCGTGCAGCCGTGTATCAAATCAGGAGGGATAAGTCGTGATAAGAGCAGTTAACAACAAAAGTGGGGACATGCATATATGCTGCAATTCATGTGGAAAACAGCTTAAGGTTGAAAATGGTATATTGAAGGAGGATGCTTTTGAGGCAAAAAAGGAGTGGGGATATTTTTCTGATTGGGATACTCAGATACACCACTTTAATTTGTGTGAGGAGTGTTATAAGGAAATAACAAACAGATTTCAGATTCCTGTGGAAGTTAAAAACAAATTAGAAGTGCTGTAATTAATGAGGTTAGCAAGAGTTAAGAAAAGGAAGAGGAGGATAATAATCTTCTTCTTTTTTTGTCGTTAAGAAATTGCGACAATATTAGTTTGGCTAGGGACTGCTCATATAAACTATAAACTAAACTATTAATCTCTACAAATTATAGAAAATACCATTAAAATATGTTATCATGCTTATATAATTCATTAAAGTAATATAAAATAAATGGTGGCAGTATCTTCTATATTAAATAATTTAGTTTTATAAGAAATGATATTATGTCGATAAACAATATAGATAGGAGTTATGGACATTAAGAAAGGTACGGAAAGTATAATGTTGGATGTATGCTTACTTGGAACTGGTGGCATGATGCCTTTACCGGGAAGATGGTTAACAGCTCTTATGACAAGATATAATGGAAGTAGTTTATTGATAGATTGCGGTGAAGGTACGCAGATAGCAATCAGAGAAAAGGGATGGAGTGTTCACTCAATTGATATAATATGTATTACGCATTTTCATGGGGATCATATCAGTGGGCTTCCTGGGTTATTATTATCCATGGGTAATTCGGATCGCACTGAACCTGTATATATGATTGGTCCTAAAGGATTAAAAAGGGTTGTGGATTCCTTAAGAGTGATAGCGCCTGAGCTTCCATTTGAGCTTAAATTTATTGAACTGACTGAGCCCGAGCTGGATATTGAGGTGTGTGGATATACTCTTCGAGCATTTAATGTTAGGCATAATATAGCCTGCTATGGCTATAGTGTTCTAGTCAAACGAGGGGGAAGGTTTTATACAGATAGAGCAGAGAGGAATCAGGTTCCCATGAAATTCTGGAATCTTCTCCAAAAGGGAGAAACCATAGAGTGGGAGGGAAGGATATATACACCGGATATGGTGCTTGGCCCTGAAAGAAAAGGTATAAAGCTGACATATTGTACTGATACAAGACCGACGAAGACTATAGTGAATAATGCTATGGGTTCGGATTTATTTATCTGCGAGGGAATGTATGGTGAAGCTGATAAGGATGTAAAGGCAAAGGAATATAAGCATATGACATTTCGTGAAGCGGCAAAGATGGCCAAGGAAGCAGGAGTTAAAGAAATGTGGCTGACGCATTACAGCCCTTCCTTGACAAGACCCGAGGATTTTATAAACGAAGCTAGGCGTATATTTCCCAATACAAAGCCGGGGAAGGACAGAAAGAGCCTTACTATAGAGTTTGACAAGGAAGAGTAGTGAATTATCTTATAAGTCAGGAGGTATTCGGATGAAGAAAGTAAAAAAACCCAAGTCAGCCATCTTTACTGTAATATCTATATCGGCAGTTATACTCGTTATGATTTATGTGAATCAGTCTAAACAGATGGAAAAGCATAAGGAAGCAACTATTGAAAAGCTGTCTGAGGCTGAGAGGCTTCTAGAACTTGATATTGAAAATGATTACCCGCAAGCGCCGAGGGACTTAGCAAAGCTTCATGGAGATATAACTAGGCTTTTGTACTCGGGAGTCGAGGATGACGAAATCAAAAATTTGGCATTATGGTCGCGAGATATATTTGATGATGAGCTCTTGACTAGTAATACAGAGGAGCAATATTTAACGGATTTGTATGCTGATATTGCTTTGTGGCTTAAGCTAAACAGACGGATAGAATATAATCTCGTAGTAAATGAAGATAAAGAAGAGCTTTATGAAATTGATGGGAAGGAATATGCTACAGTCTATGTATCATTTACCATCACAGGAAAAGGAAAGACATCAGAGCTTAGACGTTATATAATGCGAAAGGATAAGGAAGATAAGTGGAAAATTCTTGGTTGGGAGTATATAACGGGCGACCAGGACTAAGTAGGTGAAGACGATTATGTTGCAGAAGGACATTTATATATTAGCAATTGAAACATCCTGTGATGAAACAGCGGCTGCTGTAGTAAAAAACGGCAGAGAGGTTTGCTCTAATATTATTTCTTCACAGATTGAGTTGCACAAGCTCTATGGTGGTGTGGTACCAGAGATTGCATCAAGAAAGCATATTGAGAAAATAAATCAAGTTATAGAGGAAGCATTATATGCTGCTGAAATTACTCTTGATGATATAGATGCAATCGGAGTAACCTATGGACCCGGACTAGTGGGAGCCTTATTAGTAGGCGTTGCAGCGGCTAAGGCTATAAGCTTTGCCATGAAGAAGCCTCTAATTGGAGTTCATCATATCGAGGGACATATTGCAGCCAATTATATTGAAGATAAGCAGCTGAAACCTCCATTTTTATGCTTAATAGTATCTGGTGGTCATACTCACCTTGTGTTGGTTAAGGATTATAGTGAATATGAAATTATCGGAAGAACCAGGGATGATGCAGCGGGAGAGGCTTTTGATAAAGTAGCAAGGGCAATAGGCTTAGGCTATCCAGGAGGTCCAAAAATTGATAAATTATCTAGGGAGGGAAATGGGCAGGCAATTCATTTTCCGAGGGCGCATATCGAGGGAGCGGCCTATGATTTTAGTTTTAGTGGATTGAAATCAGCGGTATTGAATTATATTAATTCGCTTGAGATGAAGCATGAAAAGGTAAATAGAGCCGATGTGGCAGCATCTTTTCAGGAAGCGGTGGTTGATGTTCTGGTTAGTAAAACTATTCTTGCAGCAAAGGATTATAATATGAAGAATATTGCCATAGCAGGTGGAGTGGCGGCAAATTTGGCGTTACAAAAGGCCATGCAAGCAGCCTGTATAAAGAATGGTATAAAGTTCTATCATCCTTCTCCGATATATTGTACTGACAATGCAGCTATGATAGGTACGGCTGCGTATTATGAATTTATAAAGGGTAATATCAGTGGACTTGATTTGAATGCTGTTCCCAGCTTGAAGATTGGAGAACGGTAAAGTTTGGTAAGTTGGCTGAGTTTGAAGAGGTTGCCATGCATGGGACAGTTGAGGAGATGGAGAGGAATATGACAAAGAAGGTTACAGCTGTGATTCTGGCAGCAGGACAGGGCAGACGAATGAATACGTCAGTAGCCAAGCAATTTCTTGAGCTTGAGGATAAGCCTGTTCTATCATATTCTATAAAGGCATTTGAAGATAGCCTTATAGACGAAATAATTATTGTTTGCGGTCGGGGACATATTGATTATTGTAAGAAAAAAATCGTATCGCCCTATAGCTTTAAAAAAGTAACTCGTATTATTGAAGGTGGAGAAGAAAGATATGATTCTGTTAGGCTTGCACTCGATGCGATTGATTATACCGATTATGTACTAATCCATGATGGTGCCAGACCTTTTATATCTTATGCTCTTATAAATGAAGTAATTGAAGCGGTTAAAGAAAACAAGGCATGTATAGTAGCGGCACCTGTAAAGGATACCATAAAGATGGTTAATAAGAATGGTTGGATTAATAAAACGCCTGAAAGGGAGCTTATGTGGTTAGCGCAGACACCTCAGGCATTTGAGTACTCATCCATTAGAAGGGCATATAGGCTATTGTTTGAAGGAATGGAAGCTGAAAGAAAAATGGTTACTGATGATGCAATGGTATATGAACGGTATATAAATCTTCCCGTTAAAATAGTAAAGGGAGATTACTATAATATAAAGCTTACTACACAAGAGGATTTAGTTATTGCTCAAGGTATTTTTACTATTTTAAATCAATAGATGACAATTCTAAATCAA
>CAZODB010000117.1:3342-6698 GCA_964578425.1 uncultured Herbinix sp. | reverse complement strand
TTGTGGTAAGCATTCGAAGCAGAATGCACGGAATAAATTTATATATTTAAGATAGCTGCCTTTGGCATCTATCTTATTTTTGTTATACAATTAAACATTTTGTTTGATAAATGTCAATATTTATGAGAATTTTGTACTATTTAAGCTAAATACATAACATTTTGCTTTTTATTAGTATGTTTATAGTATATAATTATTATATAATAAATAAAATAAAAAGTATTGGAGAGATTCAATTGAAGCGGACAATTAATTTAAATGCAGTGAATCAATTTCCAAAGGGAACAATTATATTTAAAGAAAGCGAGTCCCTATCAAGTATAGCACTTGTAATTAAAGGTCGTATTCAGATTCATCATAAAGGTGCAAGGTATCTGATGGGACCGGGATCATTTTTGGCAGTAAGCGATATTTCGCACGGAGAGTATCAAAGCACATATACGGCATTGGATGAGGCTGTAGTCTATGTGTTTGCCATAGATCATAAGGATGATTTAGAGAATGTTTTATCCATTAATAAAGATTATAATGGATTTATTATTATGTCTTTGAACAAGATTATCAATGAGCTTAGTGGGATATATAAGGACACATTAAAGCATGGTCGCAGCTTATATAACTTCCTAACAGACAAATATAAGTATTATCATGAATCAGCCTCTAGGCGGGGGTATACAGTTAGAAGACCTAAATGGCTTGATGAGCTATCTGAATTAGATAGCTATATAGAGCCAGATATAGAAAAGATTAATTATTATAGGGAAAGTGCGAATATTCCCATTGATATACTAAAGCCCTATTATGCCTATAGTAGTATTATAACTATGTACCAGCTAGGGGAACAGGTGGATTTGATAACTCAGCTTAATGATATTTTAAAGGAGTATGGAAAAAAGCTTGTTTTTATGTCAAAATGTCTTATAAATGATTTCGACAACTGCCTTTTTGGATTAATTGCTAGATATGCGATGGATGTCGCTGATGCTGATGGTAATAGTACAGAGTTTCTAGATAATATGGATAGTATTATTGGGCAGATCAATAGTACTGAGAAATTTTTTAACAAATGCTTTGGACGAAAAATAAACATAAACCGTAAGCGTATGGAGGAGGCATATCATCTGCTTATTACAGGTGCGAAGGACAAGGAGTTGAGTGCTCAGACCTATCTGAAATATACGATAGAGGATACAGAAAATGTTATGGCAGATCTTAAAGAATCATATAAGCAGATACTTGATTATTCAGGAATAGATGCGAAGAAAAACAAGAAGTTACAGGATATCATGCTGGACTTTGTTAATCTAAAGGACAGGCTTTCCATTGATGATAATGCAAGAAAAATTAGAAAGCAGCTTACTGATGAATACTATGAATTATATAGGCTTGTATTCTTGAAAGCATATAACGATAAGAGCATTCCGAGAATTATAGATATGTTTTTGAAGTATGGATATGCAGATGAGAGGCTTCTCTCTAACGAGCAGCTTCTATCCCTTTATTTTCTTGAGGATGAGGAGTCAGACAGTATTCCGGTATATAACATTAAGGATTGGTTGATATTAATATATGAAGGCAAGAAGGAGCCCTCTAAGAACGAGTTCGACCAAGATTATAATGAAATGATTGCATCTCTTAAGCATAAGGGAAAGCTTACAGACAAGCAAGCTAAAGAAGACAGCCTTAATATGGAAAAAAAGCTTGATTATGAGATACAGAACATGTTTCGATATAATAACAGAACCACGAACGGCCAAATCAGCACATTTGCACCGGTGCTGCACAAGGATATGACATATGGCCAATTCGATAAGTCCTTTGTGACGCCAAGTATTATTGTAGAGGAGATAAATAAGCTACTAGAGATTGATTATTCTGTTTTTGATCGTGAGACTCTATATGTCAACAAGGAAAAAAAGATAGAAAAGGAATACATAATAGAGAGAATCTATCCAGATATTATATTAATGCCTACAGCGGGTGTTAATGGTGTATTGTGGCAGGAAATTACAGGGAAGAGAAGAAACAGTCCGGGTCGTTTTTTATTCCCAATTTTTTGCGAGTCTAATTTATTCACTAATATAATAAAGGTCTGTGGAAGATTTCGTTGGGAACTGTGTAGAACTATAGAGGGCACAGCCTGGAATGATATTAAGGTTAAATCCTTAACCTCGGAATATTCCGATTATCTTCAATTTTATAGAAAGAACAGAGAACTATCGGAAGAGAGAAGAGAAAAGATTAAGCATCAAATACAAAAAGGAAGAAATAACAGCAGAGAAATTTTTATAATTGACTACGAGGCTTGGATTAATTATGAAGCTAGAGGTGCAATAAAGCTAAACAAACTAGTCAGAGAAATCATGGCAACCTATTGTCCATATCCTAAAAAATTAAGAGAGCAATTAGCCATACAGCCTATATTTGAGGAGGCATTTGCTAGGTATAACAGAAATAAACTAAAGAAAACAAGAGAAACAGAAGGAAGGCACCGATTATTACAGAAGGATAATATAGAACTGACAAAGGAACTGGTGGATACGCTGAAATATTATAAAGAAACGTGATTGTAATGTGTAGGTAAGGAGAAAATGTTATGGGAAGCTATGATATTATCGTAAAGACAGAAGAGATTAGAAGAAGAGTTCGGGAGGGTGATTTTGACTCCGCTCTGAAGATATTGGACACCATGGTCCTTAAAAGGGTAAAAAACATAGCAGATCTTAACCTACTCGCGGATGTCTATATTCATAATGAGAAATATGATGAGGCCGTGGAGCTACTTTATAAAACATATAAGAAATCAAAAACAAGAAGGACATTATACCAGATGGTAGAAGCCTCTATTGGTAGAAAGAATATAGAAGAAGCAGAACATTATTTAAGAGAATATGAAGTGGCGGCTCCGAATGATTTTAGCATCTACATATTTCAGTATAAAATAAATAAGGCCAAAAAAGAGCCCTATATCATATTGATAGACTCCTTAAAGAAATTAAAGAATTATACCTATATGGAGAAATGGGCTTATGAGCTTGCAAAGCTTTATTATAAAGCGGGGATGGTAAATGAATGTATTCAGGAATGCTCTGATTTGATTTTGTGGTTTGGTGAAGGTAGCTATGTAGAGAAGGCAAAGATCCTAAGGGCCTATTATTTAGGTGAGGTTGATAAGGAAGAAATCATAAAAAAACTCAAAAACAGGGCGACCAACACAACCACGATCACTGACACAGAGAATAATTCCGATGAGCGGGAGAATATCTCTGAGGTTGATGAGAGTGTTGCCGAGGATGCTATAACATTAAGACGGCCGAATAATACTGATGATAAAGCTAGTGCTGATGATAAAGCTA
>CAZODB010000117.1:0-3242 GCA_964578425.1 uncultured Herbinix sp. | reverse complement strand
TACTGATGATAAAGCTAGTGCCGATTATGTAAGCGAAAGCCAAGATGGCATGTTATATGAAACGGTTGATATTATGCTATATGATGAGCCCGAAGACCAGGTCTTAGAGGAGCTTGCTGTAAGTGTTGGTAAAGAGGTAGATATATTTATGAATATGGAGCACGATATCATAGATGATTCGCAGGCTACCGAGGATGAGATAACAAGCATACCCGATTTGATTTGGATAGAACATAAGATAGAGGATACAGAAGGGCTAGATAAATTATCAAAGAGCTTTAATATAGATATTTGTCAAATTTTTGGACGTTTTCTACATGTTAAGTCCATTAAAAAGCAGCTAGTGAAGAGCCTGGAATTAATTATGAATAAGAATACAAAAAGTGTTCAAATGATTATAACCGGACCACCAACTTCCGGTAAAACCACTTTGGCTAAGGATATTGCTATATTCTTAAACAGGACAGGCAAGCTAAAAACATCCAAGATCGCGAAGATATCAGCGATTAAATTAAATCAAATAGATATAATGAGAATAAAGGATGAGTTGATTAACTGCTGCTTGGTTATTGAAAATGCTAGTGAATTAAATAAGCAGACAATTGATAAGCTATTAGAGTTAATAGAATATTTTAATGGAGATATTGCCGTTGTATTTGAAGAGAATAAGAAAAACATGAATAGATTATTTAGAGAATGCCCCAAGCTTATGGAATTGTTTATGAATAGAATACATCTACCGGTGTATACAGATGAAGAATTGCTGGGATTTGCCTATTCCTACATAAGAGCTCAAGAATATAAAATACATCCCCTAGCACTGAAGATACTAAGGGATGGAGTGAACGAGATTATTGAAAAAACTGAAAGAGAAAAAAGGCTGGAAAGTATATCGAAATATGTTCAGAATGCTATGACATCTGCAGATTTAAGAGCAGGAAAACAACTAACTAAGTTTGCTCTAGAAGGCAGATTAGCGGATCTAGATATCCTTTTCCTACTACCTGAGGATTTTACTTATAACACTACAGCTTAAACTGTATAGTAATATCCTCTGGTAGCTTTTGCCCTCTTTTCGATTCAACTCTGTTAGAAACATGTAACAGATAGGACTCGTTTTTATTATATGGTTCCAATGGTTCTATTTCGATATAGTTATTTATGCTATCATATCGAATACTGGTTGTTAATGGGGCGTTGTTTATTGTTGTAACATTTAGGTTTTTATTATTTACCGTGGAAGGCTTAAGAGGAGCAGTAAATTTAATACGCCAAACAAAATTGCCTGTCCTAAATTTTAGATCCTGCTTAACCCGATTATTAACACCACCGGTTACGGATTCGATTGTTACGTATTTAGGTGCCATGTAAATCCTCCATTCTGAACAAGGACATCAAAGTTGAATGTGAGTACATAATATTTGGCAAATTGATAAAATTATGTATAATCTCATGTTAGTGTTTATATGCAAAGAACTAGGTGTATATTGGTATATAAAAGGTGTCATTTATAGTATAGCACCAATTGTATACAATTTCAATGAATATAAGACAAAATTGATTATAAATGGTTGTTATCGATACTTTTCCTCTATTTTTCAAAGTATTGTCTGAATATAAAAAAGCATATTATATAAAATAATTCTATCACAATAATTATCTACAGAAGGGAGTGGGATAAAATGGTGCATTTGCTCTATTAAGGTAAAATGAAATTCTTAAAAACGATTTACAAAAACCCACATTGTGGTATAATTAAGGCAGTGGATAAAAATTTAACAAAATATTACCTAAAATATATGCAGAATTAACAACAAATTAGATAAAGTACGAGGTGTATAAATGGAGCAATATATAATTAAGGGTGGAAGGCCGTTAAGAGGAGAGGTATCAATCAGCGGTTATAAGAACGCAGCACTGGGGATAATCGCCGCAGCAATTATGACTGATGAAACTGTTAAGATAGAGAATGTTCCTAATATTAGTGATATAAATACTTTGCTTAATGTTTTAGAGGAATTAGGAGCAAAAGTTGACCGTATAGGTAAGCATACCATAAGAATTAATGCATCCAGAATTCATACTACAAAAGCGGATTCCGAAAAAGTCAGGAAGATAAGAGGATCCTATTATCTAGTAGGAGCCTTGCTTGGAAAATATAAGAACGCTCAGATTGCATTACCAGGAGGCTGCAATATCGGAAGCAGACCGATTGATAGGCATATTAAGGGCTTCGATGCCTTAGGCTCTGAAGTCAAGATAGAGCATGGGTTAATCTGTGCAAAGGCTGAAAAGTTGATCGGAGCATCTATATATTTTGATGAGTCTAGCGTAGGAGCAACGATTAATGTTATGTTAGCTGCAACTATGGCAGAGGGGCAAACCATCCTTGAGAATGCTGCCAAAGAACCCCATGTGGTAGATGTAGCAAACTTTTTAAATAGTATGGGTGCTAATGTAAAGGGAGCAGGTACTGATGTTATACGAATCAAAGGAGTAAACAAGCTTCATGGAAGTGAATACTCTATAATTCCTGATCAGATAGAAGCGGGAACCTTTATGTTTGCAGCTGCGGCCTCTATGGGTGATGTTCTAATTAAGAATGTTATTCCAAAACATCTAGAAGCCTTTACAGCAAAGCTATTAGAGGTAGGAGTTAAGGTGGAAGAATATGATGATTCTGTTAGGGTTATAGCAGAGAATAGAGCGGGCAGTGCCCATGTTAAGACCTTGGCTTATCCAGGATTTTTGACTGATATGCAGCCTTTAATGACAACCCTATTATCCTTATCTGATGGAACAAGTATAGTGACCGAAAGTATATTTGAAAATAGATTTAAATTTGTTGATGAACTGACTAAGATGGGAGCCTCCATAAAGGTCGTAGAAAGTAACACAGCCATTATTACCGGAGTTGAGCGACTGACAGGAGCTATTGTTAGTGCTTCAGATTTGCGTGGTGGTGCCGCTTTAGTTTTGGCGGGAATTATGGCAGAAGGCTATTCGATAGTTGAGAATGTTGAATATATAGAACGAGGCTATGAGAATTTTGAAAGTAAAATGCAGAAATTAGGTGCAGCTATGGTTAAGGTTGATTCTAATGATTTAAAAGCCATCAAAAAGTTTAAATTAAAGGTCAGCTAATATAAGGCTAACAAAACACACCTGCTATCTTTGTAAAGTCATAAGCGAACATATATGTTCGGTCTGGACTTTACAAAAGATAGCAGGTGTGTTCGTTT
>CAZODB010000116.1:1849-6944 GCA_964578425.1 uncultured Herbinix sp. | reverse complement strand
ATGTACATTATGGGAACAGTAATAGATGAAAATATGTTAATGGATATAAGGTGAAGAGAGATGAAAAATAATAATTATAAAAAATATTTATTGTTTCGTGAGAAATATTCTGATTTTATTTATGAAAACTATAAGATTATACATAAGAAATCAACATTGGAAATAGAGTTTCATTTTATTATTTCAGGACTTGCTGAATTTAAACCAAGTTGGTCAATTTCAAAAAAGAGTATTGGTAATATTGAATCAAAGGAAATACTTGATGAGCTTGTTTTTTCATTAGGATTGGTTGAATTAATAAGCTATTGGAAAACAACATGTTCTCCTAACGTTTATATAAAATGTGGTATACTTTCTGAAGCGCAGATGATTTGGTGGAAAAAGTTATACAGAAAAGGCTTAGGAGAGTTTTTTTATTTGAATGGGATTGTAGTAGATAACGACTTTATAAAATTAATAAATCAACCTGATATAGATTATAAGAAAGATATAGGGACAGAAGTCAGAAGTACTGATGCTGATGATGGAATTAATCCCAAGGTGTTAATACCAGTTGGTGGAGGGAAAGATTCTATAACTACACTTGAGATATTGCGTAATGATACTAATAGATACTCTTATATAATAAATCCTCGGAAAGCAACCAATGATTCAGTTAATGCTGCTATGATACCAAGTGACAATGTTATTGTGGCCATAAGGACCTTAGATGACAATATGATAAAGTTAAATGAACAAGGGTTTCTTAATGGTCATACTCCTTTCTCTTCAGTGGTTGCCTTTTCATCTGTTATAGCAGCATATATAAATAATATTGGATTTGTTGCATTATCAAATGAGTCAAGTGCTAATGAATCAACAGTTTTAGAAACAGATATAAATCATCAATATTCAAAAAGCTACGAATTTGAATTAGATTTTAATTATTATGAGTCTAATTACATTAACTCAAAGGTGAAGTATTTTAGCCTATTAAGGCCTTTGACAGAACTTAAGATAGCTCAATTGTTTTCAAATTATAAATCATATCATGGTATTTTTAAAAGCTGTAATGTTGGTAGTAAATCAGATACATGGTGCTGTAAATGTCCAAAGTGTTTATTCGTATATATTATATTATTACCATTCATATCCTATAATGATATTATAGAGATATTTAAAAAGGATCTTTTAGATGATAAGAGCTTAAAGGAAATATTTGAAAAGTTAGTTGGGATACAGCCGGAGAAGCCTTTTGAATGCGTAGGGAGCCGTGGTGAAATCAATGCAGCATTACAGGAGTCTCTACGACAATATAAGAACAAAGACCAGTCTCTACCATATTTGTTAGATTATTATCAAGATTTTTGTGATATTGAGTATGATATTAATACTTACCTTACATATTATGATAATAACAATTTAATACCAAGTCCATTTTATAAGATATTAAAATCTAAATTATGACGAAAGGATGTATAATCTTGTTTGATGTATTGAGAGAGCTCGTAGAAAACAGGAAGGTTCTGATATTAGGCTTTGGTAAAGAAGGCAAATCGACATACAAATTACTTAGAGAATTAAAGCTATGCTCTAAAATTGATATAGCAGACATTAAAATTCATGATGATTTTGATGAAACTGATACAAAGTTTTTTTTTGGAGAGCATTATTTGGATAATATGAATTTGTATGATATTGTATTTAAAAGTCCTGGAATAGTATTACCTAATGGAATTGAACAATATAATTGCACTATAACATCTCAAACAGAGGTTTTTTTGAAAGCATATAGTAGACAAGTTATAGGCATTACAGGCACAAAGGGGAAAAGCACGGTTTCTTCTCTTTTTTATCACGTGTTAAATAATAACAATATTTCATGTTTGTTAGCTGGAAATATAGGTATACCAGTTTTTGATATTATAAAAGATATAAATGACGACACAGTAGTAATACTGGAGCTATCCTGTCATCAGTTAGAGTATTGCATGTATTCCCCATCTGTGGCCATATTGCTAAACATTTTTGAAGATCATCTGGATCATTATGGAACCTTTGAGAAATATAAGGCAGTCAAGAAAAATGTATATCTTTACCAACGTCCTCTTGATACGCTCTACTGTAGTGATAGTATAGTTCTAGATAGAAAAGAATTTTTATCACGTGTTTATTATGTTAATACTAGCAACTTGCCTTTAAATTCACTGGATACAGATAGTGGTATATTATTAAGAGGTCATCATAATCTGGAAAACTGTGCTTTTGTTTATGAGATTAGTAGGTCTTTTGGTATCTCGGATGAAGAATTTATTACTTCCCTTCAGACATATAGACCTCTGCGGCATAGACTTGAATTTATTGGAGCTAAGAAAGGTGTAAATTATTATGATGATTCAATATCAACTACTGTAGAATCCACAATTAGTGCGATAAATAGTATTGATAACGCCTCGACAATTATTATTGGTGGTATGGATCGGGGAATTAATTACACACCATTAGTTGACTTTTTATCCAATAGTAAAATTACAAATATTATACTTATGTATGAATCTGGTAAAAGAATATATAATATGCTTTTGGAAAGTAAATATATACGAGATGATTTAAATATAGTTTTTGAACCAGACCTATACACTGCAACAGACACGGCGCAAAAAGTATCTTTGTCTGGAACAGCCTGTATACTTTCACCTGCTTCTGCTAGTTATAATGATTTTAAGAATTTTGAGGAACGGGGAATGGTATTTAAGGAGATATTGTTCAAGGATGCAAGTCCTAAAACATAAAAAAGGACCGCTTATAAAAGCGATCCTTTTAAGTGTTTTAGTTATGCAATGTTAACGTTGATTGCTTGCATTCCGCGAGCGCCCTCTGTTACATCAAATGTTACTGCCTGTCCGTCTTCGATAGATTTGAAACCATCCATAGCAAGACCGGAGAAGTGTACGAATACATCATTACCCTCTTCATCAGAGATAAAACCAAAACCCTTTTGTGAGTTAAACCATTTTACAGTACCTTTATACATGAAAGATACCTCCTTATTATTATTATATCCCAATAAAAAACACATAACGCTGTAAATCAAAAAAATGATCTACAAAGATATGTGGAATCAATTCTTATTTAAAATACTTTTTAAGTATAGCATGTTAATTCCAGTAAGTCAAGTGAAATAAGCATTTTTTTGACTAGTTTTTTTGACTATTGACTATTTAAATCATGTAAACTATATATGAACACAACTAAGAAGTGAGCGGTTCATATATTTAGAATGTGATACAGTCACAGATAAATAGTTAAAAAGATATATAATAAAATATAGAGTTAGCTTGCCAAAGCTTAAAATAAAATAGCAGATAAGCAGGAGGAAGAATCGTGTTTGGTTTTCTAAAGAGAGATAATAATAAAGTGATTAACGTGAATGATATGGATAACCTTATTGGTAAAGTGGAATTAATCGATATCAGAGAACCATATGAATATGAATGTGGAAGCTTAAGGACAGCTAAAAATATACCGATAGGTATTTTGTCAGCTAAGCCTGATAAATATTTACTTAAGGACCAGACTTACTATATTATATGTCAGTCTGGTGCAAGAAGCGGGATGCTTACAAGAAACCTCAGCAAGAAGGGGTTTTGTGTAATTAATGTTGCTGGTGGTATGGGTGCATATGTTGGAACCAAGAGAATATAAAACGTTTTATAGGAGGAGTTTCATGGGAATAAAAATATTAATTGTTGGTGGAGTAGCAGGTGGGGCATCAGCCGCAGCACGATTAAGGCGAAACAGTGAAGAGGATCAGATTATAATGTTTGAAAGAGGACCTCATGTCTCATTTTCTAATTGTTCCCTTCCTTATCATTTAAGTGGGAAAGTAGAAAATATAGAAGATTTAGTTATGATGAACCCAGAGCTTTTTTTGAAGCATTACAATATAGAAGTACGTATATATAATGAAGTAATTGCTATTGATAGAAAGAACAAAATGGTTAAGGTAAGGAACATCGATACAGAAGAAGAGTATAGTGAAACTTATGATAAATTAATATTATCTCCAGGGGCATCTCCGATTGTTCCCAAGCTTCCTGGCATAGAGCATGTAAATATCTTTACTATAAGAAATGTGGTTGATATTGATAGGTTAAATAAATTTGTATTGCAAATGGATTCCAAGGATATAACTGTTATAGGTGGTGGATATGTGGGAGTTGAAGTCGCCGAGAACCTATCTGAGGCTGGATATCATGTTACCTTAATAGAAGCTACAAATCAGATTCTCAGACCCTTTGATTACGACATGGTTCAGATATTCCATAAAGTGCTAGCCGATCACAATGTCAACTTAATTTTAGGAGATAAGGTAGAATGCTTTGATAAAGATAAGATTATATTAGCCTCTGGAAGAACTGTGCATACTAATGCGGTAGTTATGGCTATTGGTGTAGCGCCTGAAACTCATCTGGCTAAGGAGTCTGGTCTAGAGCTTGGTCAGACAGGTGCTATTAAAGTGGATAGTAATTATCGGACAAATGATCCTGACATCTACGCGATTGGTGATGCTATTGAAGTATTTCATGCTTTGACCGGACTGGTGACCAAGCTGTCCTTGGCAGGTCCTGCATTAAAGCAGGCTCGGATTGTTGCTGACCATATCCATAACCGAACTACAACAAATAAAGGATATATAGGATCTTCTGCCATAAAAGTATTTGACTATAATGGGGCATCTACCGGATTAAATGAGGCGATAATTAAATTTCTTGATCTGAAAATCAACTATGAGGTTGTTAGTCTTATTTTATCTGATAAAGTAGGTATTATGCCGGATGCTGCGCCAATGCATTTTAAACTTCTGTTTGAAGTTCCGACTGGTAGGATACTAGGTGCTCAGGCTATTGGTAAGGGAGATGCTACAAAACGTATAGACATTATAGCTACAGCTATTAAGTTTGGTGGGACAGTAGAAGATTTAAAGGATCTGGAATTATGCTATGCACCTCCATTTTCAACCGCAAAGGATATCGTTAATTACGCGGGATATGTGGGCTCAAATCTTCTAAATGGCGATTTCAAGCAAGTGAACGTAGACAAGGTAAGAGAGCTT
>CAZODB010000116.1:0-1749 GCA_964578425.1 uncultured Herbinix sp. | reverse complement strand
TATGACATAATTTTACACTTGTAAATGTATGTAAAATAGCCTAAGCTAATAAGTGACATTTGATAACATTTTGAACATATTAGGAGGGCTAGAATGAAAACTAGTAGATTATTAAAGAAGCTGCTTTCAGTTGGTTTGGCATTTGCCATGGTTTTAATAGCTGTTGTAGGTAAATCAACTGTTCAGGCAGCTACAGAAAGCACACCTGGGGAGCTTGGAGCTATATACTTAAATTCTACAAATAAGTACTTACATCTTGGCAGAGAAGAAACTAATTCATTTGAATTTAAGATTAAAGCTTCACAGCTGGATGAGAATGCAACTTATACTTGGTACGTTGCCACGGACAAAGAGAATCCAGGCTCAGTAACTATCGATGCAAGTACCGGAGTGGTAAAGGCACAGGAAGCAGGAAGGGCATACATTAGATGTAAAATAACTCTTACTGACGGAACTGTTCTTAGACCACAGGCAAGGGTTACCGTTAGGAATAATATTTCTGAGGTAGAAATCAGCAACATGCCTGAGAATAATACGCTCACTGTAAATGAGCTAATGGATTTCAATAGAAACATACTTAACACAGAAGCCGGCAAAGACAAAGCTGCCAGCGGAATTACTCGTTGGGAATTAACTGAAGATAATGCAGGGGTAAATGAAGTAAGTGATAAAGGTGTTCTCACTCCCACTGAGCTAGGAACATTTAAGATTAGAGCAGTCAGCTTTCAGAGTAAAGAGAAATATGAATTATGGTTAAGCGACAAGATCGCCAATGCTGATAATGTAACCGCATCAAGTGAATGGTATGAGGTGACTGTAGTACTTGGCTTAACAGACACTGAATTAGCCGCTGAAGCTATCAGAAGGTTATTCGTTGATGCTGATGCACCTAATGCTGAGAAGGCCTTGGCTGAAGGCGTAACGCAAGAACAAATTGATTCGGCTACAGCTTTAGTAGAGAAACTCACTGATGAGAATACTAAGATATTTGGCCATGCAGCCATAGCAATGGCACAAGATTTATATGATGAGAAGCTAGTAGCAGAAGAGGCGGTTAATCTTGAAAATGCTATTAAGGCTATAGAAGCATTGTTTGTAGATGCAAGCGCACCTAATGATGATAAGGCTTTGGCTGAGGGTGTAGACCAGGTACAGCTTGATGCAGCAACAGCTTTAGTAAACAAAGTGTCTGATGAGAACAGCAAGGTGTTTGGACATGCAGCAATCGCAATCGCTCAGGGATTATATGATGAGAAACTAGAAGCAGAAGAGGCAGCTAATGTTGAAAATGCAATAAATGCTATAGAAGCATTATTCGTAGATGCAAGTGCACCTAATGATGAGAAGGCTTTGGCTGAAGGTGTAACTCAAGCACAGCTCGATGAGGCAACAGCCTTAGTAAATAAGCTTTCAGATGAGAATAGTAAAATATTTGGTCATGCGGCTATAGCAATGGCACAAGGATTATTAGATGAGAAGTTAGCTAACGAAGCTAATGCTGCAATAGTTGAGAATGCAATGATAGCCTTGGATGAATTATTTGTTGATGGTAAATTAGCAGAAGGTGTAGACCAGGCTAAAATCGATGAAGCAACAGAAGCAGTTAATAATGCCTTAGCAAAAGCTCAGGAATTATTAGATGCGAGTAATTAAGAGAAGTAACAGATGAAAAACAATTTACTGTAATGTAGTGACAGTAATAAAAATACAGTAGAAAAGATATAGCTGTGCGCTAGTAGTCATTAGACT
>CAZODB010000115.1:4786-7068 GCA_964578425.1 uncultured Herbinix sp. | reverse complement strand
AATGCTTCCCCCGTAAATACATGGTCTGAAATCGTAAGTATGCATAGGGCTTTTTTTCCTGCTCTGGCTGCATTCATATATAAGGCTGCCGCTTCCATCTCTACGCAAAGAACATTCATTTTTCTCCATAGAGAATTAGCCTCAGAATTATCATCATAGAATGTATCTGAGGATAGAATATTACCTACTACTGTCTTTAAGTTAAGCTTCTCTGCTGTCTCAACTGCCCTACGAAGAAGGCCAAAGTCAGCAATCGGAGCAAATGTTCCTGGTAGCTTGTATTGATCAGCGAATTTTGAGTTAGTTGATGCACCCATACCGATAACGATATCTCTTAACTTAATATCATCTGCTATTCCGCCTGCTGAACCAATCCTTATTATATTCTCAACATCATAGAAATTGTAAAGCTCATGGGAGTATATTCCAATAGATGGTATGCCCATACCGCTCCCCATAACTGAAACCTTTTTTCCCTTATAGGTTCCGGTAAAGCCAAGCATATTTCTAACCTTATTAAAGCATACATAATCTTCTAAATAATTCTCAGCTATAAATTTTGCCCTTAAGGGATCTCCAGGCATGAGGACAGTCTTCGCTATATCACCGACTTTCGCTCCAATGTGCGGTGTTGGTAAATTCATATGCATTTCCTCCTTAAATAAATATTTTAGTGATAAAACATCTTATCATTCTTTTATTAAAAAGGCAAATATTCTTAGCCTACCCCTACTCCAAGTTCCGCAAGTATTCAACATGATTTTATCCGCTCTTTAACCTATCTTTATATGTTATTTATGGGTATTGCCACATATCTCCTGTATAAGGATCCAACCAATACCAACCATATGTGACCGTATGGCCAATCCCTGTGTCTAGGTCATCATTAACAAATTCATAGAGATGAAATAGATGATAGCCCGTGCTTTCATCGGTATCCTCATACACTAGATAATAGTCTGCAATATCCAGTTTATAAAAATAGACCTTTGAATTCCCCTGTATGATGACCTTTATAAAGTTGGTAGCATATGCCTCTTTAACTAAATCCAATGCCTCCATTGGCATTATGTACTTATTTACATTGACTTCATCTTGAGTAAATGTGGTTATCCCATGAATCTTCATGACCACCAGTAGGATCATAATAGCTATACTTCTCATACAACATCTCCTCATTCAATACAACATGTTTTTTTAATCCTAACACTTGTCTCCACTTTTTTCCAATCAATTTGAGTGAGTACAATCGACATCCTATGAGTATTTACTTGTCTTCTTTTATATAACTGATACATTATAAGTCATAATAATAATATAAGCCTTTTTCTCATTAATAATTTAGATAAAAGTGTCAGCTTGCATGTCAAACTTTGCCAGCATGGGCGTACAAAAATAGGCAAGCAACCTTTTCGGGTGCCTGCCTATTTTTGTGCTTTATTCATTATCTCTAGATATCGTAAACCTCCCATAACTGAAGTCACGGGTTTCTAAGTCTAAGCATCTAGACTTTTTCCTAATTCTTGGACTTTTCATCCTTTAATATATCATCGACTCTTTGAATGACCTTCTTCTTGTTTATATGCTTTTTATAAATCCTCTTGGACATAATACCTACTATTGTTAAAATAATAGCCCATATGATTAGATAGGGTAGATTAACCACTAACCATACGAAAAAGTTCTTCAGTCCCTCTGTTATATTAAATACTGATTCAGTAAATCCATTCTTTATTCTTGTAAGAACTGTTTCCTTATCCTCAGTTGGCGTCATTCTCTCAACCTCGTTTACCGATATGGTTACAGTACTATAATCCACCTTATTATCAATGGTTCTAAGCTCAGTCTCATACATCTGAAGCTCATATCGTATAGAGCTTAATCGACTTTCTAGTGTCACGATATCCTCTAATTTTTCAGTTTTTTCTAATATAGCCCATAGTCTTTCCTGCTCTATCTCTAGAGATGTTTTACGGCTTTGGGTGTCCACATATTGAAGAGTAACATTGTCTGATGAGGAAGTCTCATTTATTACATTTCCACTCTCCTTTACAAGCTCAACAAAATCCTTCAGCTTATCCTTTGGAATTCTGGCTACTATATGGCCATTTCTGGAATTAGTCCGGCTGTAGTATCTCTTTCCGCTAATTTCCGTCCTTTCATCATAGCCTCCCAGTCTTACAATCTCATCCTTAATGATGCCTATAAGATCATCAAATTCCTGAGTCTCTACCTCTAAATTTACTTTAGTGATTATCTTATCCATAGACATATCAGGCCTA
>CAZODB010000115.1:0-4686 GCA_964578425.1 uncultured Herbinix sp. | reverse complement strand
CCTCCCATATGGTTCCAAATTCCTCTTCAATTAGATAAAATAAAAAGTCTATATAAAAATAATCAACCAATAATCCCTTTTCCACCATGGATTTTATTTCTTCTCTTGTTACCCATTTTGCATCAACTACTTCTGTAGGCTGTAATGTAAGCTCCTCTATACTTATATCTGTCTGTACCAGCCATACTGAGCAAAAGCTATTATTCCTTCTATATGTCATGGCCAGGCTAGAGTTTTGTCTTGTAGCTTTAATTCCAAGCTCCTCCCATAGCTCCTTCTGACAGGTTACCCATGCATCATCCCCAGTAATTGCAGAACCCCCTGTGTTTGCCCAATATCCAGGCTTCCAGCTAACTGTATCTGTTCTTTTCTGTATCAACATCTGTCCTTTACTGTTTATTGGGTATATATGCACGACGAGGTGATAATCACCATCCTTAAGAGGCTTCCCTCGCTCATGCAATTTCCCAGTCTTTACAAAACATTTATCATAAATATCCCAGAGCTCCATCATATCCTCCTTCGTATATCTATAGTTTTCTGGCTGCAAGGGAGAATCAATTCTCACCTATTTATATAATTTTAGTAATTGAACCTCCCATGACTAAAGCCACAGTGTTCTTCTTAGTTAATATATAAATTAAGTAAATAAATATATTAATTTATTACTATTATATAATAAAAAATAACAAATATCAAAATATATACATATTATAAGCTTGCTGTAGAATATCCTACCTAATGGTGAATAACTATAATAAGGAGCACTATGTTTTTCATATTGAACCGACCTCCTATAAGTTAGATTTTCTAAGTCTAACCTATAGGCATCATCTCATATTATGAAATCCATGTGCTCCCTATTTATACTACAATTATAAATAAATCAGAAATAAAATTATTTCATTATTATTTCTTTACAACAACAATCTTTATTAAGGGGCCTCTTCCGGCCTTATTCATACCCCATAGCCTAATAGGAGTTCCTTCCTTCTGCTTAGGGATGTCAATAGTGAAATCACCTTTATTATTGATCGTTCCCTTGTATGTTTTCTTACCAATCTGAGCATATACTGTAGTTTGAGTTTTAGCTACCTTAGAAGGTGCATTCTCAAATTCCTTGGGAATTTCTACATTCGTTTCTGAGCCATCTTCCTGAGTTATAAGATAATCCAGAAGCTCTATGGAACCCGTAATAGTTTCGTCGCCTTCACTTACAGTCTTCACAGTAGGTGTTTCCGGAGAAACCTTCACTAGCTGTGTTATTAAAGCGTCACTAGTTCCGGAACTATTTGTTGCTGTTACTGTAACCTTTGTTCCCGATAAATCCCGATCTGTTGCAAGGGTATATATATATCGATCACTAGCCTCATCATATACATATTCTCTAGTTGTATATAGCTTCTTGCCTATCGTAAGAGCTATCTCACTGTCCCTTATAGCAACTACCTTTACTACTTTATCTGTATTGGTAATCTCATTAAGAAGCCCAGGCATATCCGGTCTTCCCGCTACTACTGTAAATGATCTAGCCAAGAGGATTCTGCCATCTACAAACCTAACCATAGCATAGACCTTGGTTCCAATATCCAGCTTTTCATCCAAATGATATGCAAACCTAGAACCATCATCGGTTGAAGTAGTATATATATTGTTTTTAAAGTTTTCACCTTCACCATCTGCTATAGCTACATGTACAGTACCACCTGCAAGATAACTACCTGATATTAGATTAGACCTATCTGTTACACGATTCAAAATCAAGTTAGTGGACTCCTGCCTCACATAGGACTCAATATCCTTTACAATAACCTCTACTGGATAGCTATGTCTTTCCTTGCCATCCTTTATATCAAAAGCTCTTACTACTAATGACTGCCCTGCATAAAGCTGGTTCCTAAAAGTAAAAGAGAAACTGCCGTTTTTATCTGTCTTTGTAGTATATACCAAGTCTGCTATATGCAATTCTACATTTATAAAAGACGATGAAGGAATATGCCCAGTAATCACTCTTTCTATATTACTTACTTCATTTACTATCGGTGCATTAGGAGCTTCTTCCTTAACAGTTGTAGTACTTATCCTACTGTTTCTTGATACATGATCTATAGCATATACACTAATAGATGTTCCAGCTGTCTGTGGTGGTAGCATGATAACAAAATGTCCTTCAGGGGTGATTTCCACTAAGGTCTCAACTATTTTATATGAGGGATCATATATCTCCTTGTTAGCTTCAAAAAGCTCTCTACCACCCTTATCTGATACGTATACAAGGTCATCAATAATTGCTATAACAGTGCTTGCATTGTCACGGGCATTACCGGTCAAATAGATAACATTATTAGACATAGGACTTATGGTGGGTTGATTTGGTCCAGTACGATTTATTCTTACGGGAACACGCTCACTTTCCAGCTCTCTTTCATCATCTCTGACATGTACAGTAATATAGGTTTCTGCCAGCTGACCAGGTAGGGCCACTGAAAATGTACCGTTGGCATTTATTTTTTGCTCATAAATACCATTGGGTGTCTCAATAACTAAAGTCGTTTTGGGCTCGGCTTTTCCGCTTATTCTTTGTTTTCTGTTAGTGTAATTATCTACAATAGGTCTGGGTAAAAGACTATCATCAAAATTATCGATAACAATTTTCTTTACCGCCTTATTTCCATGAATATCCTCAGCATAAATTGTATATGTATCATTTTTAAATACACTAAAGCCCTTACTGGGGATGTCATTTGCCACTTCCCATGCCTCATAATTTATATCCTTTTCACCGCTAACATACTTAAAATGCTTTATCTCTGATTCATCTACTGCTTGAACCGCTATCTCATAGGAGCTTGCGGTCGGATTAGTTATTAAAGGTGCTATAACTATATGAGGAGCAGTAGTATCATTGGAATCGATTGAATACCCAGCAACATAATAATTATAGCTGTCTTTCTGTATCAGAGACTGCTTATACCATGGTGTTTGTTCAAACATATCTTTGGTATAGTATGGAAGCTTTATAATAAATTGATAATTATAGGGCAACCTCAATTGCCAGTTATAATCAACCTGAGGTAGAATACTACCACTTTCTGCAAGCTGACTGATGTATTTTCCAAGTATTGATTGGCTCCTATTAAAGCCCCTCAGAACTGATTGGTTTTCTATACCTTTATTCGCTTCTGTAGGATTTGTAATCTTATTTGTAGCTATTAAGAGCTCCATATCATCGGTTACTTCTTGTCCATTATAAGTCACATTGAACACTCTATTATTGCTGCTGATACGATTTCCTGAAAAATCATATCTGGATTCTCTGTATGGATCTATTTCATAACTAATTCCATCAAACACATAGAAATTGCTCCAATCATTGAGCCATTCCTCACGAATTAAGGATTTTAGTTTAGTTTCTTTCATCAAGGATGATATGGTCTCATCCTGCCAAGCTGTATCTCTTATTATGGTTTCATAAGCACTAGCAGACCATTCCAACCATTCCTTGAGCTGAGATCCTGTTATGGTATATACATACAGATAGCTATTATAATTCTGTAAAGTGGTTAAATTCGCTTCAGTAATGTTATTTTGAATATCAACAAAATCATATATAGACTTTACTCCAAAGCTTTCATAGGTTGAAGCAGCAATTATAGGATAATCAATATACTTCTTCTCATTGGATTTGATACGTTCCAAAGCGTAATGAATCTTAGAGTCATTTAGTAATTGCATTGCGGTATTGTCAGCCAAGAGACCATAATAATTCTGTAATGAGGTATCGGGCTCTAACTGAGCAAGAACATCCGTTGCATAATGTGTAAGCTGCTCCTCCCATTCACCAAACATGGCTGCAATCACGGGATCTTCAACAGTATTCTTTTCAGTTACCATCCGAAGATCAGACTTGCGATTAGCTATCCTAATTGAATCACCCTTAATCTCAAGCACTAAATCCACAACCCCTATTGCCTTGCCTCTATCGCCTGCCATCACAACGTTTTTTCCATTCATTAAGTATGTGTCTTTGTCAACACCTGGAAGCTTATAATAACCTGATGACATATCAGTAGTAGGGTATAGATTGTGTTCATGTCCGCCTACTACAACATCAATTTCAGGTATCTTAGTCAATGCATAGGCTACGTTCTTAAAATTAGGCTCGGGATTCTCAGGTCCTATTCCTGTATGGGATAGGGCTATTATAACATCCGCGCCCATTTCCTTTAATTTTATTGCCTGTTTTTTCGCATTCTCAACCATATCCTCACCGACTAGTATTCCTACATAGCTATGAGTTTTTCCGGTCAAGTGTGGAATAGTCTGTCCTATAATGCCTATTTTCACTTCTACTTCCTTACCGGACTTAGTGGTAAGATTACGTGTAATCAGCATGTTTTCTAAAAATGGATATTCTCCAGTCCTCGCATCTGTTATATTCGATACAACAGTAATATCACGAAGTCCAGAACCATCCAGCTGTCTTAATATATAGTCATAACCATAGTCAAATTCATGATTCCCTAAGGTTATCGCATCATAACCAACATACTTTATCGCCTGATAGATCGGTTGAATAGCCTCCTGATTCGACGAAAATATGTATTCGGTTGTATAATCGAACAAAACATCTCCTGTATCGAGGGTAATGGTGTTATTCTTAGGTAGTTCTGCCTTAGTCTTTTT
>CAZODB010000114.1:0-7100 GCA_964578425.1 uncultured Herbinix sp. | reverse complement strand
ATTAAAAGCATAACTATAGTTGTGTCCATTCTTACTGACGCTTCATTTATTTGATGCCTTACTCCTGCCAGGTATGGTAGAGAGTATCAGTAGTGATACTTTAGTTATGCTTGGAAGGAAAAGACAATGGCAAAAATAACAGATTTTGAAAAAGACATAATTGATATGATTGAGCAGAGGAAGTACAAACTACTTAAGGAAACCATCTCAGATATAAATCCCTATGACTTAGCCATGCTTCTAGGAAATTTCCAAGAAAGAAGCTTGACCTTGTTGTTCCGGCTTTTACCTAAGGACCTTGCAGCGGATACATTTATAGAGATGGATAAGGATCAACAAAGGACTCTTATCGAAAGCTTCTCAGATTCAGAGTTGAAGGAAGTAATAAGCGAGCTATATATTGATGATATGGTAGACATAGTTGAGGAGATGCCTGCCAATGTTGTCAAACGTCTTCTTAAAAACACAACAGAGAATGCTCGAAAAACAATTAACCAGATATTAAATTACCCACAGGATTCGGCCGGAAGTATAATGACTACGGAGTTTGTAAGCCTTCGTTCTAACATGACTATTGCCGATGCAATTGGAAAAATTCGCAGAATAGGTCTTGATAGTGAGACAATTGATGTCTGCTATGTGAACAATGATGTGAATCACTTGATTGGCTATATCGACTTAAGGACTATTATACTTTCTGATGACAATAGCACTATCGAAGAATTAATGGATAAGAATGTGATTTCAGTAAATACCTTTGAGGACCAGGAAGAAGTAGCCAATATGTTTGGTAGGTATGATTTAACGGTTATACCTGTAGTGGATAATGACGATAGAATGGTTGGTATAGTCACCATTGATGATGCCTGGGATGTATTAGAAAAAGAAACCACAGAGGATATTGAGATCATGGCGGCCATTACACCTTCTGATACACCATATCTCAAAAAAACTACTTTGGATATATGGAAGAGCCGGATGCCCTGGCTACTTATGCTTATGATATCTGCTACATTTACAGGTATGATAATAACGCGTTTTGAAGATGCATTGAAGACTTATGTAGTTTTAACAGCATATATTCCAATGCTCATGGATACCGGTGGTAACTCAGGAAGCCAGTCTTCTGTAACAATTATTCGTGGATTATCTTTGCAAGAGATAGAATTCAAAGATATATTCAAGGTTCTTTGGAAAGAATCTAGAGTGGCGATATTAAGCGGAATCACCTTGTCTGTATTCAATTTTGCAAAGCTTATGCTATTTGACAAGGTTGGTTTTAGTGTATCATTGATAGTAAGTAGCACCTTATTAATAACCATCATTATTGCAAAAATGGTTGGATCTATCTTTCCTATGGTCGGCAAAAAGATGGGATTCGATCCAGCTGTTATGGCGGCACCATTTATTACTACTATAGTCGATGCCATATCTCTTATATTCTATTTCGCTATAACCAGCATGGTTCTAGGATTCTAAGATTATTAGGTGATTGTGAATATGGTCTTGGATAGGTTATAAACGAGAATAAAGGGTGCCTCATAGATTAATACACTTTTCATGTATTTATCTATGGGCACCCTATTTGGTTTGATAGTATGTGAGTGAATTAATTTTTCTGTGGGCACATTGTTACTTACAAATTAATAACTACTTTTTTCCCATCACTACTTTCCACATTTACCAATTCAAGATGAGGGTATCGACCTTTAATATAATTAATCTCCTTCATCAATCTTTTTAGATCAGCAGAGCTTATATTTACATCATCAACAGATACATATTTATTAATAGATGCTGCTCCAAGCTTAGCTGTTAATCCGTTAAAGATCATTCGTGTTGGAAATGCAAGCTTAATGGTTTTCTCTCCAGGGGACTTGATTATTATCCTCATATTATTCTACCACAACCTCTACTGTATCGCCATTTGCACTCTCTATTTCAACTAGCTTTCCGATTAATCCTGATTCTACCATATAGATAAGTTGTTCGAAGTTAATATCCTTTAGGGCATCATTTCCTGATACCTGAGGCATTTTCATGCCCATCTCCAATCCCAATTTTACAAGTGCCATAGGCAGGTTTACCCTTATCCTGTCGCCAGCCTTAGAGTTTACATATACTCTAAACATCATATCATCTATGCTTTTACGTTGTCCTTCAGGCAAAAAATCAGTATCCCTTTTGCTTTCACCAGATAGAAGTTCATCTACAGTAACTCCTAACATATCTGCTATTTTCGGAAGTAGTAGGATGTCCGGATAAGATATGTCGTTCTCCCATTTTGATACTGCTTGAGGAGTAACCCCAAGCTTTTCTGCCATTTCCTCTTGAGTAATTCCCTTTACCTTTCTAAATTGTGATACTCTATTTCCTATTGATGTTGCCATTATATATCACTCTCCCTTCTTGATAGTTAAATGTTATCTCTATATCCCTACAGATATAAGGGAGTATTAGTTGATATTATGATTATTTTACAACCATAGGTTTATTTTCCGCTCAACCATCGGTTGACATCCTGCTTTTGTTAAATTATATCATATATTTATATAAATGACATCATATGGAAGACCCCTCTGTTAGAATTGTGTGTAGGTAAGAACAGAGTGAACGGGAAACCACAGATTATAAAGATTAATTCACTGAGATATGTTAGAATATTATCAAAAGAATAAGATGAATACCTCTATCATGGTCAGTAAAGTTATTAACATAAGAAGAACACTCGTGACTTTAGTCATGAGAGGGTTCAAGATAGTATAGAGCCTAATTATCATCAATAAACACCTATACAGAAGGAGGATAGCATGAATATATTTCATATTTCTGATTTACATATCGGTAAGCAGCTCCATTATTACAATATGAAGGATGATCAAGTAGCGATACTTGAACAGATTATCAGCAAAGCCAAGGAGCTAAGACCGGATGTGATTATTATAGCAGGAGATATTTATGATAGATCAGTTCCTTCAGCAGAGTCATATACGATATTTAATAGGTTTCTTAATGATTTGTCAGATATAGAACCGAATATTCCTGTACTGATTATAGCTGGTAATCATGATTCTGCCGAAAGATTAGATTATGCCAGTACGTTCTTGGAGAAGCATAGTATATATATATCGGTTCAGCCTCCGAATAAGGAGGAAGAGTACCTGAAGAAAATTACTCTTGAGGATGAATACGGAGATGTGAATTTCTATATGCTTCCCTTTACGAAGCCTGGCTATATACGTCATTTGTTTGATGAGGGTCTTATAACCAGCTATGATAGCGCTATTAAAGCACTTATACAGAGAGAGAATATAGATTATAGCCAGCGAAACGTATTGATCTCTCATCAGTTTTATGTCTCTGGGGATAAGTCTCCAGACACCTGTGAATCTGAGCAGGTATATATAACGGTCGGAGGTATTGACAGCGTGGATATAGAGGCGATAAAGAATTTTGATTATGTTGCCTTAGGTCATCTTCATGGATCCCAGAGTATAGGTATGAATCATATCAGATATAGTGGAACGCCACTTAAATACTCCATAAGCGAGGAAACCCATACAAAAGCTATTACCATGGTTTCTATAAATAATAAGGATTCTGAGATTACTATAGATAAGATACCACTAACCCCACTTCGGGATGTTAGAAGTGAGAAGGGTTTATTAAGTGATATAATAAGTAGAGCTACTGATATGAACAGACATGATTATGTAAGCATAACCATTACCGATGAGGCTGAAGTATATAAGCCTAAGGATCAACTAGAGGAGCATTACGACCATATCCTTGAGGTTAAGGTGGAAAATAGCAGGACAAGGGCACAGCTTGAGGAAATAGACTTTGAAGCCACGGTATTAGAGCCTTTTGAGGCATTTAGACAATTCTATCAGGAAATGCAGGGTACACCTATGAGCAGCGAGGAAGAGAATATTATGATTGATATAATCACCAAGCTACAGGAATAAAGAGTGAAATAGTATAAATTTTGAGCTGCAAATGGCAGCGGAATGAGAGGAACAGATGAAACCCATTAGTATTAAGATGTCAGCCTTCGGATCCTACGCAGGTGAAGAGAACGTGGATTTTTCTGATGTAAATAAGGGGATATTTCTCGTAACCGGTGACACTGGTGCAGGAAAGACCACTATATTTGATGCTATTACCTACGCCCTGTATGATGAGACTAGCGGGGGTAAGCGCAATGGAGAAATGATGCGTAGCCAATATGCCAATGATGATACAAGAACCTATGTGGAGTACAGCTTTATATATCATGGAAAGACTTATACTATAATCAGAAGTCCTAGACAGGAGCGTATGAGTAAGAGGAGGAATAAGGACGGAGAATTTACCATGACCACAGAGCAGCCTTCTGTGACTCTTATTTTACCTAATGGTCAGGAATATCCAGGAAAGATTAAGGAGACGAATCAAAAGATTGCTGATATTATTGGTCTGGATGTCAATCAGTTTACTCAGATTGCAATGATAGCTCAGGGGGATTTTCTAAAACTTCTCCACGCATCTTCTAAGGAAAGGAAAGAAATATTCACCAAGATATTTAATACCAAAATCTATTGGCAGATTGAAGAGGAGCTAAAGATAAGAGCAAAGTCCATATATGGACAGCTTGAGGATAATAGAAAGGATATTATTCGCGAGACAGAGGATGTCAAATGTATAAAGGATAGTGAATTTTCATCACAGTGGGCAGATATGCCACGATTTTCTGAGACTGAATCTGATAAGCAACTAGAGCTTATGGGGTTGATTATAAATGAAGCAAAAGATAGAGAAGAAGAGATTAGAAAGACCTTAGTCAGGAATGGATTGGAGCTTGATGGAATTAACATTAGGATCAGGCAAGCAGAGGACAACAATCGCTTGTTTAATTCCCTAGATGCAGCTCTTTTAAAAAAGGAAGAGCAGGATTTAAGGAAGAATGAGATGGATAATCTTAAGATTAGAATAGATAAGGCAAGGAAGGCACAAGCTGTAGAACCAAAGGAGCAATCTTTCCTCAGTAAGCAGAGGGACTTATCCAAATGTAATCAAAGGATTAGTGATATTAAATCCTGGCTGGATGATAATAATCGGAAACTAGAGAGTCTTAAAATAGATAAGGAGCAAAAGGAGGAAGAGTATAAGAAGAACAGTCCAGGACTTATATCAAAGATAAGTAGTATAAGCGGTCTATTACCGAGGTATGTGGAGCTTGATACATATAATATCGAAAGGCTAGCTCTGGAAGAGAGCAAGATCAAAGCCCAAGTGGATTATAATAAGGTTATTGAACTCATAGCAGATGAAAAGAGAAGTAAGGAGAAGCTATCCGGTGAGCAGGAGGAGCTTAAGAGAATTTCTGATCAATATACACAGCTTAAGCATAATGTAGATAGATTGACCGAAAGAAAGGCTGCACTTGAAGGACTTATTAAATCTATAGTGACAGTAAAATCACTAGGAGCTATTTATGAGAATGAGACAAACGAACATAAGAAGGCCCATGAAGGCTATGAATTAATAAAGCATCATTATGATGAATTATATCACTCCTTCATAAAAGGACAGGCTGGAATACTGGCTGCTACATTGGAGGAGGGCAAGGCCTGCCCTGTATGTGGTTCTACTTCCCATCCTAAAAAGCCAGGTGGTATTAGTATTACAATAGACGAAGGCAAGCTACGGGGTGCTAAGGCTGAGATGGATAAAGCCTTAAATAAAAGACAGCAGCAATACGAAATCCTACAAAAGGCTAAACAGGACTATGAAAAGGAGCTTGAGCTTGCAATACACGAGGGGAAGAAGATTATAGATACCTCAATTAATTCTGATAGTATATCTGATATTGACCTACAGGCTATATTAGAGCAGGCTAAGGATGAGCTAAATATTGAAGAAGAGAAAAAAAGCCAAGCAGAGGCAGCTGGTAAGATTTATATCTCTAACCAAGCCCAGATAAAATCTTTTGAGGAGGCTTTATTATCTCATGAAAGGATTAAGGAAGAGGCAGAGAAGGCAAGACAGGAGATGGCTGTCAGCTTTGTAAAGGTTGAAACTAAAATAGGAAGTCTTAAGAAGGATTTAATTCATGAGAGTAAAGCTCAAGCACAGGAGGAATTAATCTCAACCAAGGAACTATTGCATAGGTTGGAGGAGGCAAAAGCTAATACCACCGAAAGCTATCAGGCTATCCTTAATACCATTAATGAGAAAACAGGTAATCTTAAGTCAGAGAAGGAAAGCTATAGCAGGCTATTAAAGGATAAAGAAAGATCCGAAATAGAATTATATGATGAGTTATTAAAGCAAGGCTTCTCGGAACTTGAGGAATACAGGGCGGCTAGATTGAGCATAGATAAAATTGATGAATTAAGTAATCTTGATCAGGAATATCGGGATGAGATAATTAGAATCAATACCAGTATAGAGAATTATAAGGAGCAAACGAAGGGAAAATCAAAAGTCCGAACCGACGAACTGCTGTTAAAGCAGACAGAGCTTAATAACATAAAGCTAGGTATGGAGGAGGAAAGTAAGACCATATATGGAATCCGTACAAGAAATGAAGAGGTCTATAATAAGGTTACAAGGCTTATAAGAGATAGGGGAAAAGTTATGAAGACACATGGTGCTGTAAGCAGATTGGCAAACACAGCCAATGGTAAGCTTAGTGGCAGACATCTTAACTTTCAAACCTATATTCAGAGAAGATATTTTAACATGATCCTTATCGAAGCCAATAAGAGGCTTTATACCATGTCCAATAACCAGTTCATTCTAAAATGTCGTGACATGGAGGATTTATCGGGACAAGGCGAAGTCGGTCTTGACCTTGATGTATACAGTATGGTGAATGATCAGGTCCGTGATGTTAAGACATTATCGGGAGGTGAATCATTTATGGCTGCCCTGTCTATGGCTCTTGGTATGTCAGACATTATTCAAAATACAGCAGGAAGTATACATATAGATACCATGTTTATAGATGAAGGCTTTGGATCCTTAAGTGATGATACTAGAATTCAAGCCATTAAGATACTTAATGATTTATCAGGAGGAAATAGGTTGGTGGGAATCATTTCCCATGTCACAGA
>CAZODB010000113.1:0-7162 GCA_964578425.1 uncultured Herbinix sp. | reverse complement strand
AAAATAAAAAAAGGAAATAGTAAGTCCTTGTAGAATATTAGTAGTATAGGCTTAATTTATATTGGTTTCTATAAACCGTTATTTGTCATAGAATAGATTAGCGATAGTAAGGAGGAGAAATTCTTGAATTACAGACAAAAGCTTGAAATTAGAGAGCACGAGATATTAAGTCCATATGCGGCCTTCTCTGATATGTCGCTTGGTAGGGATCATGAGGAAGGGCAATGTGATATTCGTCCTATTTATCAAAGAGATCGAGACCGAATACTGCATTCAAAGGCTTTTAGAAGGTTAAAGCATAAGACTCAAGTGTTTCTTGCACCCGAGGGAGATCATTACAGAACCCGTCTTACTCATACTCTAGAGGTGTCACAGATAGCAAGGACTATAGCGAAGGCTTTGAGATTGAATGAGGATCTTACTGAAGCGATAGCTTTAGGCCATGATTTGGGACATACTCCGTTTGGACATGCTGGAGAGAGAGCGCTAAATGATGTCTGCGAGGGAGGCTTTAAGCATTATCTACAGAGCATCCGTGTAGTAGAGCTTCTAGAGAATCATGGTAAGGGACTTAACCTATCAAAGGAAGTAAGAGATGGGATACGTAACCATCAGATGTCTACTACTCCCTCGACCTTGGAGGGAAAGATAGTGAGATTATCTGATAAAATTGCCTACATACATCATGATACTGATGATGCTATACGAGCAGGAATTATTAAAGAAGAGGACATACCCAAGGAATATAAAGATATTCTTGGAGATAATCTTGGGAAGAGACTAAACACCTTGATCTATGATATAATCACCAACAGTGAGGGGCATGACGACATAATTATGTCTCCTGAGATAGAGAATGCAATGTTTAAACTGCGGGAGTATATGTTCTCCAGTGTCTATACGAACAAGAAAGCGAAAAGTCAAGAAGAGCAAGCGGTTCGTTTACTTAAGCAGTTGTTTGAATACTATCAGGATCATGCAGAGCAGCTCCCAGAGGAATATTATACCCGTATTGAGGACATAGGCGAACCTACCTATCAGGTAGTATGTGATTATATTGCCGGTATGACAGACCGATATGCAGTTGCTATATTTAAGGAGCTTATGATTCCATCTGCATGGAGTGTTTATTGATGTTGCTACTTGAGAGAAGGTATTATGCTTAACCTGGGAAAAACCTACATGGTAGATTCGATTTTAGATTTTGCGCTGGCGGTAGTGGTGGAATGAGAGGTAAGTATGTATTATCCAGATGATACGGTAGAAGAGGTCCGAATAAGAAGTGATATAGTTAGTATAATAGGCTCTTACATAAAACTTAAAAAATCAGGCAGCAATCATATGGGACTTTGTCCCTTTCATAATGAAAAGACACCCTCATTTAGTGTAAGCCAGTCTAAGCAGATGTATCATTGCTTCGGTTGCGGAGTTGGAGGGAATGTCTATACCTTTATTATGGAATACGAGAACTATACCTTTGTTGAGACATTAAAATTTCTCGCGGAAAAAGCCGGTATTAATCTACCAGAGCAGGAGTATTCAGCTAGAGAAAGACGTCAGGTTGATTTAAAGAATAAGCTGATGGAGATCAACAAGGAGGCTGCTAAGTATTATTATTACCAGTTAAAATCAGATAGGGGACAGGCCTTTAAAAAGTATTTATTAGATAGAGGACTTACTGAGGAGACGATTAAAGCATTTGGTCTTGGATCTGCTAATCGATTTAGTAATGATCTATATCAGTATCTAAAGAGTCTTGGATATGAAGATGAGCTACTTAAGCAGTCAGGTTTAGTATCATTTGATGAAGTGCGGGGTGGTCACGATAAATTTTGGGACAGAATTATGTTCCCCATAATGGACGCAAATAATAGAGTGGTTGGCTTTGGTGGACGTGTTATGGGTGATGGGATGCCTAAGTACCTTAACTCGCCAGAAACTCCTATATTTGATAAAAGTAGGATTCTATATGGACTAAATATAGCCCGCAGATCAAGAGAATCATACATCCTGATATGTGAGGGTTATATGGATGTCATGGCACTCCACCAGGCTGGTTTTACAAATGCAGTAGCTGCTCTGGGCACTGCATTTACTGAGTCTCATACTAATCTGCTTAAAAGATACACTAAAGAGGTGCTCCTAACCTTTGATAATGATGGGGCAGGTATACAGGCAGCACTTCGTGCCATTCCTATACTTCGAGATGCAGGATTAAGCGTTAAGGTGATTAATATGAAGCCCTATAAGGATCCAGATGATTTTATTAAGGCCCTTGGAGCTGATGAATACAAAAAGCAAATAGATAAGGCGAAAAACAGCTTTTTCTTCGAGATAGACACGCTCCAAAACAATTACAATATGGAGGATCCTGAGGAGAAGACTAAGTTTTTTAATGAAATAGCTATGAAATTATTATATTTTTCTGAGCAGCTTGAAAGAAATTTCTATCTGGACGCAGTGGCTAAGACTTATAATATAGATGCAAGTCTTCTTCAGAGACTTGTTAATAGGCTTGGATCCATGGGCTATAAGAATGGACCTGCGAGAAAGCTACCATATGCGCAGGCTAAAGGTAGGAAAAACAGTGATGAGGGAATAGTTAAAATTCAAAAGCTACTACTTACATGGCTTACTGAGGAAGCGCATTTATATAATAAGCTAAAGGCTCTTCTAAAACCGGAGGATTTTGCCGATGGTATATATACAGAAGTAGCCAAATTAGTTTTTGAGGAGTACGAAAAGACCGGTGAGGTTATACCTGCTAAGATCATAAGCTGCTTCCAAAGCATAGAGGAACAGACTGAGGCAGCCTCCCTCTTCAATGCAGAGCTTCTTGGAGAGATTAAGGAAGCCGATAGACAGAAAGCTCTTTTTGATACTGTGCTCCGCCTGAAGGAAGAAAGCCTGAATAGACAGAGCTTAAAGTCAATAGAGGAAAACGATACTGAGTTATTACAAAGCATCATAATACAGAAGGCAGATCTAAAGAAGACTATTTCGACGATATTAAAATTATAGATTCAAGATTATAAGGAGCATATATTATTATATGTTTACAAATGAAATGGGAAACCATTCATCTAGTGGCTATTTATAGGATTTGCATATTTCATTAAATGATGGTTAGAATATAAAAGAGTTAGAAAAGGAAGGGTTATCTATGGACGAAAATATTGCTAGATTTACTGAAAGACTAAAGGAATTATTGGCCTTTGCAGAAAAGAAGAAAAACGTTCTGGAATTTCAGGAGGTAAATGACTTTTTTGCAGATATGGAGCTGAATCCTCTAAGGATTGAAAAAATATACGACTATTTGGAGAAGAATAATGTCGATGTTCTTCGAATAACCGATGCAGATGAAGAGGATATTTTACCGGAGGAAGAGGAAGAGGAGAAAGAGACCATAGATTTATCAGTTCCTGAGGGCATTAATATAGAGGATCCTGTCCGAATGTATCTTAAGGAAATCGGTAAGGTTGCTTTACTTACGGCTGAGGAAGAAAGCACCTTGGCTAAAAAGATGGAAGAGGGCGATGAATTTGCCAGGAAGAGACTAGCAGAAGCTAATCTTCGACTGGTAGTCAGTATCGCTAAAAGATATGTCGGCCGTGGTATGCTCTTTCTAGACCTTATCCAAGAGGGAAATCTTGGACTAATTAAAGCGGTAGAAAAGTTCGATTATCGTAAGGGTTTTAAATTCAGTACCTACGCAACCTGGTGGATAAGGCAGGCTATAACTAGAGCCATAGCTGATCAAGCAAGAACTATTCGTATACCTGTTCATATGGTCGAGACGATTAATAAGCTTACCAGAGTACAAAGGCAGCTCATACAGGAGCTAGGAAGAGAACCCACCCCAGAAGAAATCTCTGATGTTATGGACGTTCCAGTGGAGAGGGTAAGGGAGATCCAGAAGATATCTCAGGAGCCCGTGTCTCTTGAAACCCCCATAGGCGAGGAAGAAGATAGCCATTTGGGAGACTTTATACAGGATGATAATGTACCTGTACCTGCAGAGGCAGCAGCCTTTGTTCTACTTAAGGAACAGCTGGTTGAGGTATTAGGCACGCTCACCGAAAGAGAACAGAGGGTCCTAAGACTTAGATTTGGATTGGATGACGGAAGAGCAAGAACTCTTGAGGAAGTGGGCAAGGAATTTCATGTAACCAGAGAAAGAATTCGTCAGATTGAAGCCAAAGCTTTAAGGAAGCTAAGACATCCTAGTAGAAGTAGGAAGCTAAAGGATTATCTGGAATAAAAGGTAGGTAAAATAAATAAAACGAGCTAATGGAGATTAAAGATGCAGCTTTCAAAGAGACTTCAGGCAGTGGCTGGAATGGTAACCCAGGGCAACCGGGTAGCGGATATAGGATGTGATCACGCATACACAGCTATTTATTTACTTACAAATAAAATATCACCTTATATAGTGGCTATGGATATAAATCAGGGTCCTTTAGATAGTGCAAAGGAGAATGTGAAGAGGTTCGGTGTAGCAGACAGGATATCGATCAGAAAGTCCGATGGATTAAAGATGCTTAATCCTGGAGAGGTTGAAACTATACTGATGGCAGGTATGGGTGGAAGACTGATGGTGCAGATTCTGACAAGCCGTATGAATATAGTATCAGCTGCCAAGGAGCTAGTGCTGCAGCCTCAATCTGAAGTGCATGTGGTCAGAAAGACCTTAAAAGAGTTGGGCTATATAATCATAAAAGAGAATATGCTTAAGGAAGACGGCAAATATTATATAATAATGAAGATAAAATCAGGCTCAGACAATCTAAACGACAGAGTCTATCAGCTTCAAAAGCCGGAGCATATTTATTTTGGAAGACTACTTCTTGAGGAAAGAAACCCTGTTTTGCTAGAATACCTTCAAGCTGAGAGGCGACTATATAAGAAAATATATCAAGAATTGATTGCTCTGTCGACCAAGCAATCCATTAGGAGGCAGACTGAGCTACTTGAATTGATTAGGCTGATTGATCATTCAATAGGTTATTATAAAGAAAGCGAAGGTTTATTAACATAAGAAAAACACTCGTAACTTTAGTTATGAGAGGTTTAAAGAAGAACGATATTACCAATATATTTGTACAGAGGATAAGGCGCCACAGATTTAGTTGCGCATTAGTGTGCGTGGGAAAGGGATGTAATATGGATACGATAAAAAAAGTCAAAGTAAACATAAATAATGCTATCAAGGAGTACCCGGTTAATACGAGGCTTCTGGATATAGCCAAGGAATATCAGGGGGACTATGAGCATGATATTATTCTTGCTTTTATAGATGGCAAGCTAAGAGAGCTCTTTAAGAAGGTAGAAAGAGATTGTACTGTCAGCTTCGTGACTATTGCTGAAAATGCTGGTCACAAGACCTATACCAGAGGTATGATTCTGGTATTACTCAAGGCTTTCTATGCAGAGTTTGATAGTGTGAATATAAAAAAAGTAACTGTAGAATATTCCTTAGGTAATAGTCTGTTTATTGATTATGAAGGAAGCGCCGAACTAACAAAGGAAAGGCTGGAGGCTGTAAAAACCAGGATGAAGCTACTTATAGATAAGGATCTTCAGTTTATAAAGAGAAGCATCGGAACCGATGAAGCGATCGAGCTATTTGGCCAATATAAGATGTATGATAAGGAAAAGCTTTTTAAATATCGTCGGGTATCCAAGGCGAATATATATAGTCTGGATGGGTTCGAGGATTATTATTATGGATATATGCCACCTAGCACAGGCATGCTTAAATATTTTGATCTGTCCCTATATGAGGATGGATTCGTGCTTATTCTTCCCAGAATGAAAAAACCTACAACTGTAGAACCGTTCATACCTCGAAATAAACTATATGTTACCCTAAGAGAATCTAACCAATGGGCAAAGATGATGGAGGTTGAGAATGTAGGATCACTTAATGATCTTATATCCCAGGGGAAGCTTAATAATTTAATATTGGTACAGGAAGCTCTTATGGAAAAGAAGATAAGTGGAATAGCAGAGGCTATCAAAGAAGCTAAGGACAGAAAACTCATTATGATCGCTGGTCCATCATCATCGGGAAAGACTACATTTTCCCATAGGCTTACGATTCAACTGAAGGCCCATGGGCTTAAGCCTTATCCTATTGCAGTGGATAATTATTTTGTAAATAGGGATAGAACACCGAAGGATAAGGATGGGAATTTTAATTTTGAGAGTCTGCAGGCTATTGATTTGGAGCAGTTCAATAAAGACATGACGGATTTATTGGATGGCAAAACCGTGGATTTACCGATTTATAATTTTATCACTGGTAAGAGGGAGCATAAGAAAGATCCCCTATGTATAGGGAAGGATGGTATCTTAGTAATAGAAGGTATCCATGGATTAAATGATGCCCTATCATATTCACTTCCCAGAGAAAGCAAATATAAGATATATATCAGTGCATTAACACAGCTGAATATAGATGAACACAACCGGATACCAACCACTGACGGCAGGCTGCTTCGAAGAATGGTTCGTGATGCTAGGACTAGAGGAACGTCTGCACAGACTACCATATCTATGTGGCCTTCTGTAAGAAGAGGTGAAGAGGAGAATATCTTCCCCTATCAGGAGGATGCCGACATTATGTTTAACTCTGCCTTAATATATGAGCTAGCAGTACTAAAGCTGTATGCCGAGCCTATATTATTTGGGATGGATAGGAACAGTGAAGAATATGTAGAAGCAAAAAGACTATTAAAGTTCTTGGACTACTTTATAGGAGCTCCCAGCGATGCGGTTCCTAAGAATTCAATACTTAAGGAATTCGTGGGAGGTAGTTGTTTTAAGGTATGAGCAGCACGATAAGCCGGGTTCTGTCTTGGATGGTCATCTATCTTGACTGCATGTCACCATGCAGCTCCAGTATCCACTTTCGCTGATACTACGCAGCCTACCCGAAAGCACGGCGGGCAACCGTATAGCTTTCTGTCTGGCCTTGCTTCGGTGTGGGGTTTACATATGCCCCTTCCGTTACCGGAAGAGCGGTGGTCTCTTAAGCCACCTTTCCACCCTTACCATAGCGAGGAAAACCCTGCCATGGCGGTATATTTCTATTGCACTAGCCTCGGAGTCGCCTCCACCGGACGTTATCCGGCACCCTGCCCTATGAAGCCCGGACTTT
>CAZODB010000112.1:2110-7196 GCA_964578425.1 uncultured Herbinix sp. | reverse complement strand
ACCCGTAATTTGGATGTAAGACGTCTGGATGTTGACTTTATATATTGTTGTTTATGTTCTATGCCTTTTTTACTGTAATTCATAATAACCTCCAATATGCATAAGTGAAATGCATGGACTATAACGATAAGTAGAGTATAACAAATAATAAAGATTAAATAAAGTATTAATTCATTACTACTAAATAATAACCAGTATATGAAAGCTAATTACATAAATATAAGAACACAAACAAAAAACAGTTAAATATGATAACGCTCTATTGTGCTATCATATTTAATGTAGATTCAACAGAGAATATTCACGAAATGTGAAGTGTTGTCGAAATATAACAAACTATAAATAAAGTTGCGCTAACAATCACTTTAATTAACCATATATTTGGTATATAATGGTTAATGTCAGGTATTTTTGTAATATATATTTTAGGGGGTAATAGTATGAAAGTAAAGGAATTACGGTTTACGAACGAAGTGGCTTTGGAAGATGACAGAATGATGAGACTTGAATACTATCTTACAGAAAATCATAGCACAGAAAATGAAGCGCCTTATTATGGAATACAAATTATCAAGTTTATAGACGATAATTTGGAAATGGAAGAGATCGATGGTGTGGCTTATTCCAAGGATAAGGTAAAATCTATTATCAAAACTCTATTCCAGCATGTTGTGACACCGATTTCTATGGTAGAAATTATTGATGACTTAATAACGTTAGAGGCTGTATGATGTAAAGGTTAAAAAAGGTGTGCTTTGCCATTGATAATTGCAAAGTATGCCTTTTTTATTTCTATGGGTGACAAAGTTCCGTTGGAAAGGTCAGCGAGTCTATTATTAAAGCTATTAACCTTATCCAATGGAATAATTAGATCCAAAGTGACAAATTCGGTATATTCAGATGAAATTATAGGAAGCTTCTCCTGGCTGATATAATATTGAATTTTACCAATTAAATTATAATCAGCAACAAGCTGAATATGGACTCCGGGTTCCTTCTTTATAATAAGGCTATTATTAAGTCCTTCTAATGTCGCAGATTGATATGCCTTTACAAGTCCGCCTGTTCCCAGTAGAGTTCCTCCGAAGTAGCGAGTCACAACAACCACTAGATTAGTCAGTTCCTTGGCAATCAGTAGATCAAGCATAGGCTTGCCTGCAGTTTGGCTGGGCTCACCATCATCTGAGTAACGCATAGTGCTCTTATTTGCCCCAATAATATAAGCGTAGCAATTATGGGATGCATCCCAGTACTTCTTCTTTAGCACATCTATAAATGATAGAGCGTCATCCTCGGTATCTGCCAGGCTGACAGTAGCGATAAACTTAGATTTTTTCATGACTATTTCACCTATGCCACCCCTGTGTATGGTGTAATATGGTTCCAAACGGTGCTCCATATAGCATACCCTCCATCCTTCTAATGTGTACATGTTTCATTATAACAATACCCACCAGCTGAATCAAGTTGTAGAACTCCAGTAAACATATGTTTGCGTTTTTTTGTGTTTATGGTATACTATTTTTATATAGGAGGTGGTATTGTGAATTTGTTTGATTATATGAGAGATAACAAGATGAAGAAGGAATCTCCCCTAGCCTCAAGACTTCGTCCTTTGGCCCTGGAGGAGGTAGTAGGACAAAAGCATATAATCGGAAAAGATAAGCTGCTTTATCGTGCTATTATGGCGGATAAGATTAGTTCAATTATATTCTATGGCCCTCCTGGAACAGGAAAAACCACTTTGGCTAAGGTTATTGCAAATACCACAAGCTCATTATTTACTCAGATAAATGCTACATCCTCGGGGAAAAAGGATATGGAGGCTGTTATTGCTGAGGCTAAGAACAATCTGGGTATGTACGGGAAAAGGACCATAATGTTCATAGATGAGATACACAGATTTAATAAGAGTCAACAAGACTATCTTCTTCCTTTCGTGGAGGATGGTACTATTGTGTTAATAGGAGCAACCACAGAAAACCCATATTTTGAGGTTAATTCTGCCTTAATATCCAGATCAATAATCTTCGAGCTTAAGCCCCTGGATAAGGAGGATATAAAGATACTTTTGTTAAGAGCAATTTCTGATGAGGAACGGGGTCTTGGAGTCTATAAGGCTAAGATCCATGAGGAAGCCTTAGAATTTCTTTCTGATGTGGCAAATGGAGACGCTAGATCAGCTCTAAATGCTATAGAGATAGGAGTCCTTACTACCGAGCGATCAGAGGACGGTTATATCCATATTACCATAGAGGTAGCCTCGGAATGTATACAGAAGCGTGCCCTAAAGTATGATAAGGACGGGGATAATCATTATGACACCATCTCTGCCTTTATAAAGAGTATGAGAGGATCAGACCCAGATGCGGCTGTATATTACCTAGCTCGTATGCTTTATGCTGGAGAGAAGGTAGCCTTTATCGCAAGAAGAATAATAATATGTGCAGCAGAGGATGTGGGAAACGCAGACCCTAATGCCCTTGTAGTGGCTGTAAGCGCTTCCTTGGCAGTAGAGCGTCTTGGCATGCCAGAGGCACAGATAGTGCTGTCACAGGCTGCGACATATGTGGCATGTGCTCCAAAAAGTAATTCCGCTGTCAATGCAATCAGTGCTGCCATGAAGGTGATTGGATCAGAAAAGACAGCAACCATTCCGCCCTATCTACAGGATGCTCATTATAAGGGTGCTGAAAAGCTCGGACATGGTATAGGCTACAAATACGCTCATGATTATAAGAATCACTATGTTAAGCAGCAGTATCTACCTGATGAGATAAAGGATTATGTATTCTATAAACCATCAGATAATGGCTATGAAAGGATTATTCAAGAATATTTTAAGAAGATAAAAGAAGCTGATTCAAAATAATTACAGGAGCTACACTAGAAATCTCCTGTATATTGTTCTGATGCAGCCTTTATTGCTAGCAAACTAGCCACGTTCGGCGCTTGTGTGGCCCTTAATCTGTATCTTCTGATTTGTTATATTCGGCTTTTTTATGCACATATCTATACACCGCTACAAAGCAATAAATTATAATTGGAATAATAACCGCTAAAAATACGCTTGCCATAAACAGCTCAGGATATTCATCTGAATAGAAGATACCTATAATAAAGGACATGACATATAACGATAGAATTGCAATTATACCTATAATTGCACCTATTCTTTTTACTTTAGAATGCTTCATTATTAAAATCCTCTCTGATATGTTGGTACCAGGTACCGAATTGGTGCCAGATACTCATGGTTTTCTAAGCTAACATCCAAATTATATCATCATATAAATTATAATACAATAAATCTTAATTAAATTCTAATATTTCCAACCTTTCTCTTCTTGTGGTGTCTATATAAGTGTAAAGCGTTTTACAAGGAGCAAAAATATGAAATCACATCAAGCTGAAAAAACAGTAACAAAGTATCTAAAGAAAGTATATGGTTTTGCATTAGGAAAAACCGCCAGCCTACAAGATGCAGAGGATTTGACGCAGGAAATCGCCTTAAAGCTTTATAGCTCTTTGCTTGTAAGGGATGTCGATAATATGAATGCATTTGTATGGACTGTAGCCCATAATACTCTTGCCAATTATTATAGGAGTAAGGCAAAGAGAAGCATTGGAATCCCTATCATTGCTATGGAGGATATTTTAAGTAGTAATGATGACCTAGTTGATAACATAATAGAGTCAGAAATGATTAATAAACTACAGAATGAAATTGCCTATCTTTCGAAAATACAAAGAAGGATTATCATTATGTACTATTATGAAGGTAAAAAGCAAAGGGATATCGCAAATGTTTTATCTATTCCTGTTGGTACTGTAAAATGGCACCTTTTCAATGCAAAACAAGAAATGAAGAAAGGGATGGAAACCATGAGAAATGTTAGTGAATTAAAGTTCAATCCAATCAAATTTACACTAATGGGCCTTTCTGGCTCAGTAGGTACAATGGGAGGCACTTCAAGCTTTCTTAGAAGTACATTATCGCAAAATATTGCCTACTGTGCTTATCGTGAAGGAAAAACAATCAATGAAATTGCGGAATGTCTAGGTGTTTCTCCAGTTTATATTGAAAGTGAAGTTGATTTTCTAGAGGAATATGGCTTCTTAATAAAAAAGGATGATAAATATCTAACCAATATGATAATCGATGAGCCAGATGATGATACTATTGAAAATTTCAAACTGCAGGAAGAAATGTATACAAGGGCTACTGAACTTATTACGAACGACCTTTTTGATGTATTAAAGAAAAGTGATTTATTGACTTCTGATAAGATTTATTATCCCGACGGAGATAAGAATTTCCTGGCATGGGGATTGCTCTTATATTTGCTTGCATGGAGCAATGAGGGGTTTAATGAAGATATTAAGTTTGATGAGGTTGCTACTATACGCAAAGATGGTGGAAAGAATATAGCTTACGCTGGCTTTGTAAATGATAGTGGGCCTAAACCAAAATATCTTGAAAGTATGCAAAAATTCTGTGGTCCTATGTGGAACGGAATGCAGAATGGAAAAGAGAACATACTACTATGGCAATATAATTCAGAATGGTCAAGTCGTGACCTGTATGATTATAACAAAGATATTGAACGGGATCTAAAACTTCTTTATCGCTTTACTAATGGAGAAAGGCTGTCAATAGACGAGTATACCTTTATGCTTCAAAAAGGCTATATAAAGAAAGCAAACGAAGGATTTGAACTCGCTATTATCTGGTTAAAGGATGGGGAAATAAGGCGACAACTAATTGAGCTATGTAATAAAATCAGATTAAAGCATAATGAAGAATTAGCACCGCTAAAGGACAAGTATTGTAAAGCTATTATTGAGAAGAAACCTATACAAGTACGGAAGATGCAAGCTTACGGACTACAACACGTCTTTTATTCTGATGGATGGTTCTTGCTGTATTCTATAAAGGAATTGCTTAATAGTGGCAAATTGAAGCTACCAGCTGAACATCAGAGATTATCATTGTCTACACTTATAATGCCTAATAACTAATTATAAAAGTAATAAGCAAATAGCCTGCTCTTTACCAGCGGGCTATTTGCTTATTTTTCTTTCG
>CAZODB010000112.1:0-2010 GCA_964578425.1 uncultured Herbinix sp. | reverse complement strand
GGAACTCTATTTAGTATGTCGAATAGCAACATGACAAAGGTAATGCGTAATACTGCTGTTGACAATATGATTACATCACTCGAAGCCAAGACTCAGATTATCCAATCCTATATTGAAAGCTCCGAGTCTACACTCCTGGCCTACAGTAAAGCAAATGATTTTACTAAATATTTAAAATCACCTGATGATACCGATTTATTTACAGCCGCCCAGACCTATACTGAAAATTATTATGGTGACCTTGTTGGTTGGGAAGGAATCTATCTTTCTGAGTGGAATACCCACGTAATCGCCCATGCGAACAAGAATGTTGTAGGAATTACTACCAGAGAGGGAGAGCCTCGTAAAGCGTTGCAGGATGCCATGCTAGCGACTGAGGGTGTATATAATACTGGGATTATCGTATCTCCTGCCTCAGGACAGATGGTTTTATCTATGTATTGTCCGATTTATGACACTGATGGAACGACCCCTTTGGGTTTGGTGGGTGGTGCAACCATAGCGTCTAATCTGAAGACTGTACTAGATACGCTTACAATTAAAGGACTAGAAAATGCTGAATATTCCCTAATTAATATTAATACTGGGACATACATATTTGATGATAATGAAGAACTGATGTCTCAACAGATTGAGGACGCAATGCTACTTTCTGTCATGGGGAAAATTAATGAAGAGCCCGAGCTTAACGTAGACACATATTCATATGTGGGAGAAGACGGAAAAAAACATATTGCAGTATACAAGTACATTCCTGAGAGAGGATGGGCTATTGTATTAAGTGATAGTGAATCAGAAATTTTTGCTCTCGCTAATTCTAATAGAGTGCTTCTCGGGATCATATCTTTATTGTCTATTATCCTAACTTCCTTTATTTCATTTATTGTAGTAAAGATAAGTATGAAGCCATTAGGTTTTATTGAGATTGAAATAAATAAGCTAAAGAATTTGAACCTAACACCAAGCAAGGATATTATTAAATATTCAAGTTATAAAAATGAGATTGGTCAGATTGCAGATGCAATCTATACTCTGTCAACAGCATTTAGAGATATTTCAGGTACATTACATACATGCTCGGATTCGCTGACAGATAGCTCACATTATATAAGCAATTCATCCGAAATTCTTATGGAATGTGTAGAGGATAATGCTGCAACGACAGAGGAATTATCAGCAAGTGTTATCAGCACAAACTCCTCTATAGAAGCCGTAAGTCATGAAATAGCTTATATTTCTGATATGGTAGTTAAGATTGAAGAGAAGGTTAAGGATGGTAATGATAGAAGTGAGAATCTGATTAAGGCATCTGATGATATGCGTAATATTGCGGAGCAGACACTTACTACCAGTGTTGACAAGATTAATATAACAAAACAGGATATTGAAATAGCTATAGACAGACTTAATTCTCTTATGAAAATCAATGAGATGGCTAATCAGATCGTTGAGATTACAAAGCAGACCAACCTCTTATCCTTAAATGCCTCGATTGAGGCAGCAAGAGCAGGGGAAGCGGGCAGAGGATTCGCAGTGGTAGCTTCGGAAATTGGTAATCTGGCCAACAGCTCCTCTAGAACAGCTTCTGAAATCCAGCATCTTGTAGAAGAATCTAACCTAAGCATAGAGATGGTGAGAGAGTGCTTCAATGATATAATTCAATTTATGGAGGATGATGTTGCTACTGAGTTTGAAAGCTTCGTAGAAATGTCAAAGAAATATAGTACTTCGGTGGAAACAATTAAATCCGCAATTCATGAAATCGAGAACAGAACAGTAGACTGCGCACAATCTGTTGATAATATTAAGACTCAGATTGGCAATGTAAAGATGGCCTCCGATGATAATGAAGCAGGTGTAGAGGAAATTATAAGTAAGAATGAACGAACTACGACTACAGCTGATGATATTAATAAGATTGCTTCGGAGAATAGAAACAATGCTCTGGCTATCAAAAATATAGCTGATTCATTTAAAAATGAATAATAGAATAATAAGCGAAAAAACAAC
>CAZODB010000111.1:0-7300 GCA_964578425.1 uncultured Herbinix sp. | reverse complement strand
GATTATATATTTATAGCTTCAAAGGGTGAAAAGGTTGATGGTCATGACTACATAGAGGTAGCGGCCAAGCAAGGTGCTATGGCAGTAGTCTGCGAAAAGGCTCCATCAAGCACAGCTATACCCTATATATTAGTTGATGATAGCCTACAGGCTCTCAAGGATATAGCCACATGGTACCGTATGCAGCTTAATATCCCACTTATAGGTATAACAGGTAGTGTAGGTAAGACCAGTACGAAGGAGTTTATTTCTAGCGTACTATCTAGGAGATACAGAGTACACAAGACCGAGGGAAATTATAATAACGAAATCGGACTTCCTCTTACCATATTGCAGATTCGTGAGGAGCATGAAATAGCTGTGCTTGAAATGGGTATCAGTGATTTCGGTGAAATGCACCGATTAAGCAATATAGCCAAGCCTAACTATTGCTTAATAACCAATATAGGACCATGCCATCTAGAGCAGTTAGGCTCCATGGAAGGTGTACTACAGGCAAAATCCGAGATCTTTGATTTTATGAACGAGGCTGGTAAGATAGTCCTCAATGGGGATGATGATATGCTTTCTACTATTCAAAAGATAAAGGGCATCACTCCAATACGTTATGGATTAAGAGAAGGCTGTGATATCTATGCGGATAATATTATTTCCAATGGACTTACTGGAAGCAGCTACAATCTACATATTAAGGGCGAATCTATATATGTAGTTTCTCCTATACCAGGACAGCATATGATACTTAATGCATTGGCGGCGGCTACCCTTGGCTGGATGCTTGGACTAAGCAGTCAGGAGATCACACAGGGCATAGAGCAGATACAACCTGTAAGTGGAAGAAATAATATTATCACCCATGAAAAATGGATCATAATAGATGATTGCTATAATGCCAATCCCGTCTCTATGAAAGCAGCTATTGACCTCTTAGCTATGGCTAATACAAGAAGGGTTGCCATCCTTGGAGACATGGGTGAATTAGGTGAGCACGAACACCAATTACATAAGGATATTGGAACATATGCTGCATCAAAAAAACTAGACCTTATCATCTGTGTTGGCAAGCTTTCCATGAGTATGTATGAAGCTTCTAAGGATATATTATATGATAATACAGATACCTTGTATTACTTTAAAACACAGGGGGAATTAATTCATGCTCTTCCTAATTTATTAAAAGAAGGGGATGCCATCCTGATAAAAGCATCTCATTTTATGGGATTTGACAAAGTCGTTAATGCAATACTTGAAATATAATAGCTAAATAATTGCACATCTCGAATACTGATGGGTCAATTCTAGTATTAGTTTATTATTAGAATTGACTTATATTTGTATTATTTTCCTTTTCACAAAGACAAATTAATGATATACTTATTCGCGATGGCTTATATAAAAACAAAACTCTATAAAAATTATATGAGTAGAAAGAGGGTAACTATGTCTTTAAGCGTTAATAACATAATAAAAAAATATGGGGATAAGCTGGTTGTCGACAATCTCAGCTTTGAGATGAGCGAGCCCGGAGTCTATGCTTTGCTGGGAACCAATGGCGCTGGAAAAACCACTTCCATCAGAATCATTCTGGGCATGTTAGCCAAGAATAGCGGGGACGTCCTATGGAATGGAAGCCCGATTGATGTGGTGAATACCAATGTAGGGTACCTTGCAGAAGAAAGAGGCTTATATCCCAAATATACTTTAATGGATCAGCTAAAGTATTTTGCAAAGTTAAAAAATATTGATAAGCATACTGCAATGGAAAGAATTAAATATTGGTCAGACCGTCTTGATGTGAATGAATATGTGTTCCCTCCAAAGGGTAAAGGTAGAAAAGCCTCTAAGTCTAATCAAGCCGATCAGCTTTCAAAAGGAAATCAACAAAAGATACAGCTTATGGTTGCTCTTTTGTCCGATCCCGAGTTATTGATTATCGATGAGCCCTTTAGCGGTCTTGACCCTCTTAATACAGACTTGTTTAAATCCATTATTAGGGAAGAGATAAGTAATAACAAGTACTTAATCATGTCTAGCCATCAGATGCCTAATATTGAAGAGTTCTGCTCAGATATTACTATATTAGACCGTGGTAAGGTAAAGCTTCAGGGTAACCTGTCAAAAATTAAAAAAAGCTATGGTCGTGTCAATCTTCATGTAAAATGCGAGCAGGATATCGCTTCTTATATAGCTTCCTTTAACCTGGAGATAATTAAAAAGACTCCTAGTGAATATCATCTTAGGGTTCAGGGTGAGGATCAGGCAATGTCGTTTTTGACCAAGCTCATAAGTGATAGTATTACCGTGATAAAATTTGAGTTACGGGAACCATCACTGCATGAAATATTTGTTGAAAAGGTGGGAGTTGATCAAGATGAAGAGTAATATTACCGGATGGAAGGATGTCTATTCTTTTACACTAAGACAGGTATTAAAGAGCAAAGCATATCTTATCTCTTACATTCTTTTGGTATTGTTAGTACTGGTATCTATGCCAATAGCTAGTAAGCTGCTTTTAGAAAATACAGAGGATGAAAATACTCCCAGCCCTATAAATAAGGTCTATGTAAATAATATGACTTCTCTTACAGATATCTATTTTGATGATGTGAATAGCATCGCATCCTTTAAACATATAGAGTTTGAATCCATGGACAAGGATTACGATTCATTAGCAGAGTATATCACTGAGAATGAAAATAATTCTACCATATTAAACATATCCGAAGAAAACGGAGCTTACAATCTTCATTTATCCATGATCAAGGATGGTCCAATAAAGAGGGGTCATCTACAAAAGCTCGGGGATTCTCTTTTGACAGACTTTACAAATACTCGTATGGAGTCTCTTGGAATTAGTAGCGAACAGCTTTTTCTGCTACAAACTCCAGTGGTATCTAAAGTTACAATGACAGACATAAACGGAGCAGATATATTGGAGGAAAGCACCTCTATCTCCTTTAGTGAATATTGGTTTGTCTATGGAGTACTATTCTTCGTAATGATGGCAACTATGCTTACGGGGACTCAAGTTGCTACATCCATAGTAACTGAAAAATCCACCCGAGTTGTCGAATATCTTCTGATTACAGTAAAGCCTCTTGCTCTTATGATAGGTAAGGTATTCGCCATGCTGACTGCAACATTGATACAGATGCTATCCATGGTAGCTGCCCTCTTTGTATCTAATATGATTTCTGCTGCTTACTCATCTACAAATGTGAGTCTACTTTCACAGCTATTACCCAGTGATTTATTTGCCAATATAAATATAGCAAATATGATTCTGTGTATAATACTAGTCTTTCTCGGCTTGTTATTCTATGCAGCATTGGCTGGTCTTGCGGGAGCAACAGTCAGTAGGCTTGAAGAGATTAATGAGGGACTCACTCTATTTACTATTACTAGCTTAGTCGGTGTATATATTGGACTGGGAGCTGCTAATACACTAATGGGTGCAGGAATAAATGCCTTTGTAGTTTTTGCATTTCTTTTCCCATTATCCTCTCCCTTTGTTTTGCCAGGGGCTATTCTAGTAGGAAATGCTAGTCTACCCATAATAGGTATAGCGATTGTACTAGAGGTCGCAGTAATAATCTTACTGTTTCGTTTTGTTGCAAGAGTGTATGAGACACTTATACTTCATAATGGCAATACCATTAAATTAAAACAGCTGTTTCAAATGTCGAAGAATTCTACTTGATTTCTTCGTTGAAGAAATTGATATATATGATGTACTATCTCTTAGAATAAAACTTATGTAATATATCATATGAATGGAGGATTTTATGAACAATAATTTCAGGGGATGGGCAACTGTATTTAGCTTTACCTTTCGCCAGTCCACTAAAAAAGCTTTTAAAATCATAACTACCCTTGTTGCTGTTTTGATTATAGGGTTAATAGTTATATTAAATATAATTGCCGCTAAGCCTGATAAGGAGGATGACCCTCAGGGTATTGGGCAGATAGAAACAGAGGGAGTATCCACCATCAAGAAGGTTGTTGTATTGGATAAGAGCGGCCTTGCTCCTACAGAATATAAAGCCTCAAATCCCAATCTTTTCAATGGACACTTTAATCATATTGAAATTGTGACCACAGAAATAACTTCAAGAGCCGATCTACTGGATTACGCTACAAAGGATTCGGATAGAACGATAGCAGTAATTATTACAGAAAAGGATAGGACCTTTGAGATGGAAGCCTTGATACCATACAATTCTAATGTGGTATCCACAGATGTAGATAACCTTATGGTACAGATGATCTCCTCATTTAATGGAAATAAAATTATGCAGGCTAATTTAAGTGATGATGAACTATCCGCTGTGTTTACTCCAATTATAACTACCTCTTCGGAATTCGGAGAAAGCTCCAATGTCGTTGCTACGGTCATGAAGCTTATTATACCCATGATCTTTAGCTTTATGATGTATTTTATGCTACTTTTTTACGGTCAGGTAGTTGGCAAATCAGTGTCCACAGAGAAAACCTCTAAGCTAATGGAGACTCTACTGACCTCTATCCATCCATATGCTATGATTATTGGCAAGGTTCTTGCTGCTACAGCCCTAGCCATGTTACAATTTATAATATGGATATTAGCAGGTATTGTCGGTTTATATGGTGGTAATGCTATCGCTCATCAGATGTATCCAGGCTATGAGAGCTCTGTTATTACATTTATTAATTTTATAAAGGATAATATCGGTGAAACAGGCATGACACTTCCCGCGGTGCTATTAGCTATTCTTTTCTTCGGAATCGGCTTCATGTTCTACTGCGTATTGGCCGCCCTGACAGGCTGTATGGTATCTAAGCCTGAGGATGTAGCTTCAACACAGGGATTGTTCCAGCTCCCGGTTATAATTAGTTTTTTTCTCTGCTACTTTGCACCACTAGCTGGGAATTATAAGCTAATTTCAGTAGTTAGATATATTCCCTTTACAGCTCCCTTTTGTGTCCCATCTGATTTAATCACAGGCACAATCGGATTAGGCGAAGGACTAATAGCCTTACTTGTGCTATCACTATTCTCATTAGTTATAATGGTTCTCTCTGCAAAGATATATAAGGGACTCGTCCTCTACACCGGACAGAAGGCTAATATAAAACTTCTGGGCAATATACTAAAAAGTTAAAAGTGTACCGTTAAAAGTGTACCGGGTACCGATTTTTCGAAAAAAGTGTACCGGGTACAGATAGTTAGTTAAACTGTACCCGGTACCGATTAATAATCGGCACCGGGTACTTTTTAGTACTCTTCGTAGTGGACCCTGTCCGGGTCATAGCGATCAACAAATTTGTGTTCCTGCCCATCCTCTGGATACCCAATCGGGATAACACAGAAGGGTCTAAGCTTGCTCTTTAGTCCGTATAGCTCACTGATAAGATCCATCCTATCTTGCATAGGTGCGACACCAATCCATACTCCTCCCAGATCAAGATGAGCCGCTTCTAATAGGATGTTCTGAGTCGCCGCGGCCATATCCTGCTCCCAATGGAGCTGTAATCTCATTCTGTCTTCATTTGCTAGTAGCACAATAGCTAGTGGAGCATCTGCAACCATCTTTGAATACGCACTTATTCCAGCAAGCTTGCCTAGCTTCTCTTTATTTTGAACAACTATAAATTCCCAGGGTTGTTGATTCGTGGCAGAAGGAGCCTGCATGGCAGCCTTTAGAAGCTTGTCTATTTTCTCCTGCTCCACTGATTGCTCCTTATATCTTCGAATACTTCTTCTATTAAATATTACATCCATTTTATATTCCTCCTTAACCGCGTGTATAGTGAGTTATATGCTATATAAAGTAAAACCTATCTTGGTAAAAATATGATGTTCTTATTATAACATAAACATGTCATAAATAAAGAGGCTTTTTAAGTAATTACAAGCCAACTATCAAAAACCAACTATTAAAACACTATATATGAATCAAGTAAAACAGTTGGCAGAGCATTTTATCTGTACCTCTAAACCTACTTTTATGCATTGGTATATGTGCAATCATTTAAAAACATCTATATTATTTCTCAATTTCTATAAATCTCTTTTTACCTATCCTAATAACATCTGAATTTATTAGAACCTGGTTCAAATCATCCTCGCTAATCTTTTCACTGTTAATTTGAACACCTCCTTGTCTTAGGAGACGGATGAACTCACTTCTGCTATTTACTAATCCTTTTTCTATTAGCCGTGGTATAAGATCGTTTACAGTATCCTTATCCAAATCTATAAGCAGGGTAGGAATGTTATCTGGAATTGCTTTCTTACTAAAAGCAGCATCGTAGTATTCCATAGCTTTCTTGACTTCACCAGGAGAATGGTATAGGGATGTTATGATTTTAGCCAATCTATACTTGATATCCCTTGGGTTAACTCCGCTTTCCAGCTCTAGTTTAATTCTCTCAATATCATCAGGATGCTCATCAGTGGTTAGTTCATAGTATCTAATGATCAAATTATCAGGTATTTCCATAACCTTTTTGAACATCACCTCCGAGGGTTCGCTCACTCCAATATAATTACCAAGACTCTTGCTCATCTTCTCTATACCGTCAAGCCCCTCTAGGATAGGCATAAATATAGCCACCTGCTGTTCTTGCCCCATTGTTTTTTGTAGCGATCTACCCATAAGAATATTGAATGTCTGATCTGTCCCACCCAATTCAATATCTGCATTTAGCTCTATTGAATCACGAGCTTGCATCAATGGGTAGAAAAATTCATGCATACCAATAGGTATACCCTTATTATAGCGTGTCCGGAAATCATCTCTTTCCAGTATCCTAGCAACTGTGGTTGTGGCGGCAAGCCTTATAACTTCTTCAAAATCCATCTTTGAAAGCCACTCACTATTGAATCTTACTAAAGTCTTCTTTTCATCAAGCACCTTGAACATCTGATCACAATATGTTAGTGCATTTTCCTTTACCTGTTCATCTGAAAGTGCGACCCTACCCTTTGTTTTTCCTGTGGGATCGCCTATTTTGCCTGTAAAGTCTCCTATTACAATAACTACAGTGTGCCCTAAATCCTGCATCTGCTTTATCTTTCTAAGCACTACCGCATGACCAAGATGAATGTCAGGTGCTGACGGATCCAGTCCCAGTTTAATAATAAGAGGTTTATTTAGCTTATAGGATTTTTCAAGCTTTAGCAATAATTCTTCTTCATCCACACATTGGTGAACACCCTTTAATATAATTTTTAGTTGCTCCTTCTGATCTAACATTTCCAAATCCTCCTCAAAGTTTATGTTTTTTTGATACTTATAACGGAGGATTTCTCCTCCTC
>CAZODB010000110.1:0-7509 GCA_964578425.1 uncultured Herbinix sp. | reverse complement strand
GCTAATAGATTTGTTTGATTTGCAATTGTAGTAATATCAGTAAGAGAATTATTAAGCTATACATATATATTGAATTAATTAATGCTTTTATATAGTAATAATTAGATTTATCTTAGCATATATATATATATATTATGCTAGTTTATATGATGCAAATCAGCTTTGAAAGTATTTCATATTTACATATATAATATCATCTTCGATATTAAAAAGCAGCTATTTACACTATTCTATATTTAAAACAAGAACCATAGTAAAGCATGTAATATTTAAGGAATAACTGTAAATAAGTTTTTCCTTATTATTCTTTTTATCGATTGATTAAACATAAAAAGAAGTATATAATCCAACTGATGGAAAAATATGTAAGATATTATAAAGTATACTAGGGGGAAACAAGATGAAGAACAAATATATCGTATGGCTATTAAGTATAGGAATCTTTATTGCAATCATTTTTATAGGGTTAATAGCTCGTAAAGGCTTATCTTTTTATGATAAAAAAGATCTTGCAATGGCATCAACAATTATAGATGATACTACATATAATAAATCCATTAAGGAAACATACAATCTAGATGGTTATTTAATCTATCTACAGGAATACATAAGAGTATCTGAAATCAGCTTAAATTCTGTAGATGAAGCTAGAAAGGACCATCTATTTAAGGAGTTATTTACTATTGCCAACCTTGAAAGGAAAAATAATATTAAATATATGTCCATTGATGGCAGAGAGATAGCTATAAGTCTACTCAAGAACATATATGGTATATATGGAGTAGATATTACCTTTAGCTTAGATGGAGACATTCAAAAAGTCAATGATCCATTAGGTAATTCTATTTATCATAAGGCTGTAGAGACATTGAAAACTAGAATCCAGATAATTAACTTCACCATCGTTGTATTCATTAATTTAATACTTTTCGCTATAAGTATATTTATAAATAGAAAAAATAAAATTACTCTTAAGGATGTGGATATTTATGGACTTAATAAGAAAAAATATGCCTAATAGATATCTTTTATTAGTTGATATAATTAGTATCATTATATCCTTTTTGTTAGCTTTGTGGATAAGATATGGTAATATGGTCAGAAGTTGGTTTAGTTCTAAGACAATGAGTACTGCCTTTGTAATTCTTATATTATTATATATAGCAGTTTATTATCTTTATGATACATACAGCAAACTCTTTAAGAGAGGAATGCTTGAAGAGATAATAGTTGTAATAAAAATCAATTTCTTGCTGGCAGCCACTTTAACAGCAGCTATGTTCGTTTTTCAAGAGGGTACTTCGTTTTCAAGAATGTTTTTCACTTGCTTTATCTTACTGAATATATTGATTTCTTTTATTTTAAGACAATATTTTAAAATTCTTCTTCTAGGAGTATATAAGAAGAGTAATTCCAGTTATAAGATGATGATTATTACAACCTCTGATCAAATAGGAGAAGTACTTAATCAATTTCATAAGGAGAATGAATGGGAATACCAGATAAACTATATTACTATTCTAGATAAGTATATGGTAGGACAAAAGATTGATGGTATCCCAATAAAAGCAGATTTTATAAGCATGTTTGATATAGCAAAGCAAGAGGTATTAGATGGAGTGTTTATCCATGTACCCAGTGGAAGCTGGGTGCAGGTAGATATAGAAGAATTAATACAGAATTTTCTGGATATGGGAATTACAGTTGACTTAAGTATCTATACATTTGGACTTAAGATTAATGAAAAGATAATACGAGAACTTAGTGGATATCATGTACTTACCTTCAGTACAAGAATATTTACCAGAGGTCAGTTAATTATCAAACGCATGGTAGATATTATAGGGGGACTTGTAGGATGTATACTTACATTTGTCTTAACCATCCTTTTAGCACCAGCAATATACATAGAATCACCAGGGCCCATCTTCTTTAGCCAGATTAGAATTGGCAAAAATGGAAGACGATTCCGAATATATAAATTTCGCTCAATGCATCCAGATGCAGAAAAACAAAAGGCAGAGCTTATGGCTTTGAATGAAGCTAATGGTTTGATGTTCAAGATGACAGATGATCCGCGGGTAACAAAGGTAGGTAATATACTGAGAAAGACTAGTATAGATGAATTTCCTCAATTCATTAATATTCTCAAAGGAGATATGAGCCTGGTTGGCACAAGACCACCTACAGAAAAAGAATTTCTTCAATATAAAGGCAGACATAAAAGACGACTTGCGCTTAAGTCTGGACTAACTGGACTCTGGCAAGTGAGTGGGAGAAGTGATATAACTGATTTTGAGGAGGTAGTTAAGCTGGACTTAGAGTATATCGATAATTGGTCATTAGCTATGGACATAAAGATATTATTTAAGACAGTTGGAGTTGTCCTGTTAGGGAAGGGATCACGATAGTGATATCATAAGTATTAGCATTTATGTCCACTGTGTAAAAGGCTGACAAACAGGGGATCACGATAATTAATCATTAGTATTAGATATAAGCCACTAGGCATAAGATAGGGTATATTATTTACCCCTATCTTTATAAGCAATCGCAAATAAGCAAGTCTTATCCTTGTAAAATAGCGGAGATAAGCAACCTCTATATATAAGTAATAGCGCTTTCTTACAGTTAACATACTATATAGAAGCTAGCTACTATATAGTTTTTAGTTGTTCAAGGAATTCGACTACTGGCATATGAGAATAATCTATAATAGAAACATCTGATTTATCATTAACTAATTTTTTTAGCATATTATTATATTTTGTCTCACCTATGACAATTGCACCGATGATGTAATTATCCTTTATAAATATTCTCTTATAAGAATTGTTATCTAAGGCATCATCTGTTAATGATAGGGTGGCGCTTGTTTCATCAATTAACCCAATAGAAAATATATTCAGATTAAATGCGTTCATATTAGTTACTGGTAATAACTCATTATATGAAGCTTCTTTTCCAATGATATTATAGCCTGATGTCTTTCCCTGTTCGATGGCTATGGGCCAAAGTCCACCTACTTTACCATTAAATTCTGCAATATCTCCTGCTGCATATACATTGTCAAGATTTGTTCTCATATGCTCATCGACTATGACACCCATATTAATCTTAATGGCTGTATTCTCATATAGTGCTTTATTTGGTCTAATTCCAACCGAGTATAATATCATATCACACGGAATAGAAACTGCGCTTTCATTAGTGTTCTTAGAATTTCGGTTTCTAATAATAGCACCATTAACATTATTATCACCTATAACCTTGATCACTTCAGTGTTTAGTATAACCTTAGCGTTAGAAGCTTCTACAGCTTTTTTTAGTATCTCTGAAGCTCTTGAATCTAACTGTCTTGGCATCAATCTATCCATGAATTCAACAATAATTACATCCTTGCCATGGGAACAAAATGCCCATGCGGCTTCAAGATTTTGAATACCTCCTCCAATATGAAGGACTGTATTATTGTTATTAACCTGGGACTTGATTCTCTGGATATCTTCTAAAGTTCTTATAGTATATACATTTTCATTATCTATACCTTCTATAGATGGCTTAAAATTATATGCACCATTGGCTAATAACAGCTTAGTATAATTTAAGCGAGTGCCATCATTAAGGATAACTGTATCGCTCTTAGTATCAACTAATACAACCTCTTTACCCAGATATATTTTAACATTATTTTGCTCATACCATTCCCTCTTTTGAAGGCTTAATTTATCTGGATCAAGATTATCAAATAAGCTCTTAGTTAATCTTGTTCTATAATATGGATTAATAGGCTCATTTCCAATTAGTTGTATATCTATATTACTATCTATTTCTCTAATAGCTTTAATTGCGTTAAAAGCTGCAACACCACTACCTATTATAACTAGATTGTGTTTCATATAGTCCACCGCCATTTCATAAGATATTAAGATATAAGCAAAAAAACAGCTTATATCCTAAGTATGTTGTAAGTATAACATATATTGAGAATATGATTCAAATAAAAATCTCTATGATTAATATATACACCAGTATTTTAGAAATTTCAAGATTAACTTAAGAGCAAAGGAATACTATAAAAAGTCAAATAAAATATATGTCATCATTTAAAAATCAAGTATTTAATAATTATATAGTATATCTTAAAAATAACTATTGCTAAAATGAAGAAAATGTGCAATGATAGGAACAGTTACTATTATAACACAAGGAGGATTTATTATGAGCAAATTATATGATAATTTAAATGAGCAAATGAATTTTGAATTAGAGTCTGCATATATTTATGCAACAATGTCCGCATATTTAGATGAGAAGAACATGAAGGGTATGACGCATTTTATAGATGAACAGGTTAAGGAAGAGGTTGAGCATGCTGAAAGAATTAAAAACTTCCTACAAGAAACAGGATATGGAATAAAATATCGCGCTTTAGATCCTGGAAATGGAGAATTTGATTCAATTGAAGATGTTTTTAAGAAAGCTCTAGCGCATGAAAAGGTTGTAACATCACGCATTCACGCCTTAGTAGATGAGGCAAGAGAAGAAGCTGACCAAAGAGTTATGAATCTTCTTGCATGGTTCGTAGATGAGCAGATCGAAGAAGAGGATACATTTGGTGTGCTTGTAGAGAGACTTGAGAGAATCGCCGGACATTGGAACGGTTTGTATATTCTAGATAAAGAGCTTTCAGCTAGATAATTATTCATAAACAAGTAAACCCATAGTGATATATAGGTCACTATGGGTTTGTTTTTGTATATTGTCAGCAAAGCTGGCTGCGCAAGCGAAACTCTTTCTTGTATGAATAGTATTATGACTTTGAACAAGAGAAAATATTATATTATTTAGGTTGTTAATAAAATATGAAGCATGGAAAAAAGAAACTGTAAATAGTATACGGATTACTGTATATTAGCAACCAAATCAATATAAAACAATGGTAAGCTCATAAATGTAATGGAAGGAGGGGCTTATCATGAAAGTAATGCATAGAGGAATAATATTAAGCTTAATCGTATTGCTTAGCTTTATATGTTGTTGCTGTTCGAAAGAAAATGACGATGTGGTTGATAGTAATAAGAAGTCTATTGATGTGGGTTCTAACTTTGAGGCTGAGGATGGATACAATGGCTTGGTAAATAATGGCTTATTAGACAAAAGTGAAGAACAAGGTGATAAGGATATAAGCTTAGAGTCAGATATTAAGGATACGGACAGAGAAACAGAGGAGGACATAGCCGAAGAGACGAAGAAGGAAGATGCTTCCCCATGGAGATTGATTTCTGAATCAAGCGTAAATACCAAGGTTGATTATGCAGGTTTTTTGAACGAATCAATTGGAATAACTGTTGGATATGCAGGAGCAATTAGTTACACTGCTGATGGTGGAAAGAGCTGGTCTGAAAGCAGTAATGTCTCGGCATGCCGATATGGTCTTGATCTATATGATGAGAATTTTTTTGTCAGCAGTGGAAATAGTGGAGTTAATTTGCTATCTATTGACAAAGGGGAGAGTTGGTCAAGCCTTGCGGATTTTCCCCTAAAAAACAATGATGAGTTTAATAAGTTTATATCTGTAATAGATAAAGAAAATATTTATGTTGGCTCAAAATTATCACTTGGTGTTTCAGATGATGGAGGAGAAACGTGGAGTGAGCTTAAGCTAGTTGATGAATGTAATAATATAGTAGGTATGTTTTTTATGACTCCTGAAATTGGTTACTTACTAAACTCAGATGGAAGACTGTATATGACTAAGGATGGGTGTGAAACCTGGACTGTACAAGCAATTGATTTGGGGGGTGAGAAAATAGCAATAAACAAGATGCCTTCCGCGGTCATTAATTTCCAGAACAATGAAGAGGGTATCATTATATACACAACAACATCATATAAGGTCTGCTGTATAGGGACAGAGGATGGAGCAAGCACATGGGAGAACATAAGTATGCCTAAGGTATCCTGCTTTGCTCCCTATCTATCAAGGGATGGACAATTTTTAACACTTTCATCAAGCTTAAAAAAGGTATGCTTATATAAAATGGAGTCAGATTAATGTTTGGAACTAATAAGTGAAAGAAAGTTGAAGTAGGGTAGCTAGGAATAAGCGCCCTACTTTTTATAATATATAAAACCTGCTATACCTTCCTTGAAAATACCCAATTAGAAAGAAGTATATATACAAGCATGTATGTATCTTTTGTTTACTTATAAAGCCATGTATGTATCTTGCGATATTCTAGTGGTGATTTACCTGTTATCTTTTTAAATGTACGAATAAAATGAGAAGAATTGACAAATCCCACACGAAACATAATTTCTGAAACCGATAGAGCTGTATCCTTTAACATAGACATAGCCAAATGAATTCTAAGATTAATGAGATAATCCATGACAGTGTGTCCAGTTGCTTTTTTAAAAGACTCATTTAGAGATGTTCTATTAATATTAAATTCATCTGTTATTATTGAAAGGTAAATTTTCTCATGATAGTGGTTCAACAAATAGATAATAATGTCATTGATATTCTTACTATTCTTTGAAATGATTATTGCTTCATTTGTCAATGGCTCTACATATATACGGTCAATAACTAATAGTAATTCTAGCAATAATGATCTTGAACGGCAAGGCCAATACCAATCTCTTTGATCTGCCAACTCCTTATTAATTTGAAACAAAATATTTTCAATACGTAGCGAAATTAAAGAACTTATATTTATAATTCCCTTGTAATTAGTAGAGCGCTTGGTAAATGCATTTAACCAAGCACCTTCATGTGGGTCACCTTCGCTATCTACATGAGGGGTTAATCTTAAGGACTTGTAATCGTATAGGGGATTAAGAAATGCGGGGAGAAACACTATTTCCATAAGTTCACATGTATGAGGGGATTGAATTCTTATGGTCTCTTTCTCATTGATGCAGCACAGTGTCGGCGCAACAAAGGGGGATAATCCTAATTCAGTTTCAATCATGCCCGAGCCTTTAGCTATTAAAATCAAGCGAAACCTGTCGTCAATATTATTATCATAATGTACACCTGTTCTTACCACTAGCGGAACCTCTGTACCCACATAGAAGTTAATCCCTATAGTGAAATGTTTCATGAATATTCACACTCCATTTTTATGTTAGCTTTCAAAATCTATGGTACCTAAGCCCAAACATATAAGTATAAAGACTTTATAATAACGCATATTGTAGTTATAGAAGGGTTTTGATGTTATTGGCAGGTAACTAAACCTTAGCACATATTACAATATTATACAATTGAGAATAAAAGTTTTAAGTAAGTAATTAATTACTTACTGATGAGGAAGTGCCAATAAGTATCTTGTTTTTTCCTGAGAATTTTGCCTGATACATTATTTTATCAGCCAGCTTGAAAAAGTCATGTGCATTATAATTCTTGGAGGGATATTCGGCTATACCACAACTAAATGTAATGCTTTTCTTTGGTGTATAACCAAAATCATGATGGTAGATATTCTTCTGCGCTATCTC
>CAZODB010000109.1:0-7517 GCA_964578425.1 uncultured Herbinix sp. | reverse complement strand
ACTTTTACTAAGCATATTATAGCATATTATATGGTTTACAGAGGGTATGGTTAAACGTTAAAAGCAATATTGAACCATACAAGCCAAGATAAAGCAAGATAAAACAAGATATGAAACTATATAGAGTAATATAAAAAGATATAAAGCAAGATAAAATATAAACAAGATAATAATGAATATAACAGCCTTTACACTGTATAAATATAAAAAGGATTTAATGGGCTAGAGAAGGGAGGCAAATCATGGACAGCAGATTTAAGGAGTTGCTAAAGGATGAGAAGGGCTATTCCTTGATAGAGCTTCTCGTAGCCATAGCATTATTGGCATTAATCGTTGGGTCTATGCTTGGTGCCTTTGTAACTGCTACAAGGGATAATATCACCTCTGGAGACATAGTAGACGAGGGATACCTTGCTCAGGAATGGATGGAGGAGGTGTATTCCCTAAGTGTATCTAATGACATGGCGAATCTAATAGATACTTTGAAGGGCACTGGCTATGACTTTGCTTATACACTCGATGCACTCCCCAAGGAGCATAACTTTAAGAAGATGATTGATAGATATTATGTTAAAATAGAAATAAAGGAAGAGCCATATGTCGGAGTTAGGGAAGAGATTAAAAGGGTTATTGTAGAGATTTTTAAGGACGATACTTACACTAATTCCCTGGCAATAGTTCAGAATTATTTAATTATAAAATAAGAATGAGGGATATTATGAAAGATGACAAGGGCTTTACACTGATTGAAGTGGTTGTAGCTATAGCTATTCTGGCTGCTGTTATACTATCTATAATGTCATTTCAGGTAAGCGGAGTAAAAGGATTTGCTAGGGAATCAACAACTGCAATAAATCAAACCAAGGTAAGAAGAGCATCCAATGATATAATTAGGGAGCTACGTAGATCATCCACAACTAAGGTAGATATTCTAGGGGCTCTTGAACTTGATTATTCAGATGGTAAAAGAATACGAATATTCTACGATAGTCCATCAGAATCTATCAAGATGACATATTATATTAAGCAGCCTTCCGGAGTCTATACGGTTGACTATACGAGTGTTTTAGTTGAGGGTATTTCTAACTTTACCTATAGTGTTACTGGAAAAAAGGTATCTTTAAAAATTGAAAGTAATGAAAACTCTGAAGGGAACACTTATAAATTGGATGCTAAGATAACCATACGAAGTTAGAGGTGAATTATGCGAAGGAAACTGTATGATGAAAGTGGAATAGCAATGATAGCTGTAATTATGGTACTCTTGGTAGTATCATTACTAAGTACTGCAGTACTTAGTATGGCATCTAGTAATGTAAAAAATAGTATAGTTGAGAGAGAATATCAGTCTGCTTATTATATTGCTGAAGCTGGGATGACAATCCATAACGAGATAATAAGAAATGGAATCAAAGTGAGTTTTGATAGTACTGATGACGCAGTTAGTTTTTTTAATAATATAGAAAACAATTACCTAGTTGAAAGTGATTATAGCGGATACCTAAGAGAACAATATGGTTATCACCCTAGCGCGAAAGCTCAATTAATATTAAAAGGTGAAATTGATAATTCTACAAGGCAGTATTTGATAGTATCTCGCGGTGTAACTGAAGATACAACAAGAACAGTAACAAAAGAAATAACGGTTAAATGGCAACCCAAAATAGATTTATCCGACCTAAAAGCAGTATTCAGTCTTAATGGTATGAGTCTAAACGCGGGTACAATCAATGGCGATATAGGGTCAAATGCAGATATTAATATTTCAAATAACCCCACTGTCAATGGGGACTATTACCAGAAAGGGGGAAACCTTAACAAGCCGGTAGATATGGAATGGTGGAATAAGATTGGAACTAAAAAGGAATTGGATAATTATAAATCATACCCACTTCCTAACTTTCCAGAATTCCCTGACAAAACTAAAATACCAAAGATTACATATGATGAGATAAACCATGCAAACCCTTCCCCAGTTTTAAACTTAACTGCTCCAATGACATATATTGAAAACCTTGAAATAGATGGGGGATATGCTGCGACAATAAAATATAGCGAGAAAAACAATATTCTTGTGCTTGATAATCTGACGATACCTCAGGGAACATTACATCTTGAAGGTAATGGTGTATTAAAAATATATGTAATAAATGAAATAAGCATAGAAGGTGGATCGCTAATAAACAAGCCAGCGGGTCCCTCACCCGACGATCTAAAAGTAGCTAAAGAAAGTTTAGAGATATATCATAAGGGCGCGAATCTTGACTTAGAAAATGATATTACAATATATGGTTCCTATTTTGGAGAAAATGCTAACATTAAGATAGATGGTGCTCTTAAGATGTTTGGTAATATTATTACAGGTGGTAGCAGTGTAGAGATTAAAGGTGACTCTAATATGGAAACACATTTTATTTATGCACCAAATGCGCATGTAGATATGGATGGGGCTGGAAATGTTAAAGGCCCTATCGTTTCCAATACATTTGATATGAAGGGGGGAGCCGAGATTAGCTTTGACCCAACAACAGATTCTATAGAAAAAAACATATTAACAATAACATTAAGTGATATTATTACTGTTGATGGGGCAACACGAGAACAATAACGGAGGATATTATGGCTAAGACTAAAGTCAAGAAAAAATCAATTATAAATAAGGAGAGTAAGCGAAAAGTTATTGAGAAGAGTAAGCCTATCCTCGGGATTGATATAGGCTCTTATTCATTGAAGATAATTAAGATGAAGGCCAACCATGCCTTAGAGAAATGGACACTAGAAACATTACCAGTGGGATTAGTTAATCAAGGAAGAATTGAAGCTACAGAACCACTGGCCGAGATTATTAAAAAGAGCATAAAAACCTATAATATTAAAGCGAGAGATTGTGCTTTATATATATCAGGTAGTGAGATAATTGTAAGGGAACTACTTCTGCCTGTCATGAACGAGTCCCAATTAGTTGAAAACATTAGGCAAGAGATAGAGACTATGCTTCCAGTTAATCATGGAGATTATTGTATTGATTATAAAGTTTTAGAGAATATTCAGGGAGATAATGAAGAAGCTAGTCAAATCCGAGTGTTAGTTGGAGCTGTTCCCAAGGAGATGATAGATGATTATGTATATACCATGAAAAGGGCTGGATTAAAGGTTAAATATATTGACCTACTACCGAATATTGGAGGTAAAATATACAACTGGATTAAGAAGGACGAAACAGTGAAGCTACCTAGCAATATAAGTATAGTCGATTTTGGAAATAAAAAAACTGAAATTATTATTCTAAAGGATGGAAATTATTATCTACATAAGATGATAAGCTATGGGGGGGAATATCTAACCTCATCTATATCCGCTAAATCAGGCATGGACCCTATAGATGCTGAGGAATTCAAATGTCGAACCAATTTCTTTGTAGGGGATGAAGATGACCCTATAAATAAGCAAGTATATGATTATTTTAATTTTCTTATAAGAGATTTCGAGAGAACCTTTGAGTTCTACAATAATCGTAGTCATGAAAGGGTAGAACGTATCTATATTATGGGAGGAGGTTCCTTACTGGAGGGGTTAGCAGGGTATCTCGAAAGGCAACTATCTATTGAAGTTAGGATGATCTCGGATATATTTGAGAGCTATCAAGAGGTTGGTGCCTTAGGAAGATTTATTTCAGTCTTTTCCCAGGCAATAGGAGCGACATTTAGGGAGGAGTGGAAATATGAAAGGTGATTTAAATCTTTTACAAAAAAAAGAATCTAAAGTATCTCCTCATGTCCTATTCTTAGGTTCAGTCCTAGTGATATCGTTAATATCAGTGATAGGTTATTTCTTTGTATACATACCTAATGATGAGAGGAGTAAGGCGATAACTAATCTGAACAATAAGAAGGCACAGCTAGCTTCTTACACTGGCATTAATGAAGAGTATGATGCAGTTCTAGGAAAAATAAAAATTTTAAAGGAACAATTCTCTGTTATTGAAAATTTAGGAAGTATGAACGTTAAACTTACAGAAAGAATTGCCCACATAGAGCAAGGAATTCCGGTTAACATTATTATTGATAGCATTTCCTATACTAGCGGTGTTATGGATATAGCAGGTGTAGCAGATGATATGGAGACGATTTCACAATTCATGGTTAATCTTAGAAAGATGGATCATGTTATAGGTGTTCAATTATCCCATGCTATTCAGGAGGAGAAGGAAGAACAGTCGAAGGAAGATACAGAATCAAATGAGATTGTTAATAAGTATAGATTCAAGCTTACAGTTATCTATACATTCTTTACAACTGATGACATCCAGGATAATGACCAGCCTGAAGAGGGAGGAGGAGAATAGTTTTGAAGAAGTTATCAAAAAGAGAGAAGATTCTGATTGTCTTTACATTAATTGTCGCATCTGTCACTTTGTTTTTATTCTATTATTATTTTCCACTCCAGGATAAAATCAACGACATACATGAAGAAGCTAATAACCTAGATATAGAGATAGAAGAGTGTAAAATTACAGAAATACTTTTAAAACCAGCAAAGAAAGAAATTGAAAAATACAAGCTTATGATTGATGACAGCGATGATTATCTTATGGACTCCATTGATGAGCCTAATATACTATATTATATTAACAACATATTAAAGGACATAAGTAAAGAGCAGTCTATTACATATAATGAGCTTAATGTTAAAAAAGAATATACTAGTAAGGATATATCCTTAAGCTTTATTACTACCTTTGACGATGTTATTAATATTATTAAGCAGTTCGAAGAGGGAGATATGTATACTACTATTAATAGTATTGATTTAAATATGAATAGGGATAGTATTAATCTTGCTCCTAGTTCGGATGAGGATATGGACGAGGTTAATGAAGACCTAGAGCTAGCTAATAAGATGCCAATAGAGGTTAAATATTCCTTAAGATTTTATGGAGCTAAGGCTACATGGGATAGTCAAGGTGTATATGAGTTTATGGATGGTGTATTAATCGGCAAACCTAATATTTTTGAATAAGTTGCCAAGTACATAGGTGGACTTAGTTGAAGTGTACTGATTATTACTTGATGGATATGGATAATAAAGTTGATATTTCTATTTGATATAAAGAAAAGAGAGTAAATTATGGATGAATTTATATTATATGTCGTGGTATTTATCTTCGGAATATTTATAGGAAGCTTTCTTAATGTTTGCATATATCGTATTCCCTTAAAGGCCAGTGTGGTAGTTGGAAGATCCCATTGTATGAGCTGTAATAAGGGATTAAAATGGTATGAGCTTTTACCTCTTATAAGCTTTATTCTTCTAAGAGGTAAGTGCGGCTCCTGTAAGAGCAAGATATCCTTTCAATATCCTATAGTTGAGGCATTGAATGGACTATTTTATATTGCCATCTTCTATATTATTGGATGGAATGGATACCTTGGATTTATGCTTAATATTATATACTGTATGGTTGCATCTACATTAGTTGTATTAAGTGTCATAGATATGAGGACTCATACGATACCAAATAGCCTGTCGTTAATCCTTTTTTTATTAGGAATTGCTTTTCTTATAATAAGGTGTATAATTGCTTATAATGAAGCTGCTCTTATAAGAGGGCTAATACTTTATCATGGAATCGGTTTTATTGCTGTAAGTGCTTTGCTCCTATTGATATATCTTATTACTCAAGGGAGGGCAATAGGAGGGGGAGATATTAAGCTAATGGCAGGGGCAGGCTTATTGCTAGGATGGGATGTGGTTATAGTTGCCTTCCTACTAGGTTGTATATTAGCATCTATAATTTATCCTATTAAGGCATTATATAAAAAGTCTGGACGAGTCTTAGCATTTGGACCCTATCTTTCAGCAGGTATATTTTTAGCTTTACTATACGGCAGGAGTATAATAAACTGGTATCTAGACTATTTTTTATATAATATATAATATGATATTGCCCAATTGAATTGGTTGATATGTAATATGTAGGTGGATATGAAGCGAATAATTTTAAAGATTAAGGAACGTTCTTTCTTAGCAAATCTTATCAATAGAGAAACTATAAGCTACGCTATAGCAGGTGTATTTACAACTCTTGTCAATATAGTAAGCTATGAAGGGCTATATCGTTTGGGGGTTTCCAATCTTAGGGCCAATTTTATAGCATGGCTTTTGGCTGTTACATTTGCCTATATAGCTAATAAATGGACAGTCTTTCACTCTAAGAGTAAAAGTTATGGTGATGAGGCTAGAAAGCTTATTAGTTTCTTTGCTGCCAGATCGGCTACTTTGGGAGTGGAGCAGGTTAGTATTTTTCTGCTTGTTGAATTAATGGGTCTATATCGTTGGCTTATTAAAGGAAGCTTGTGTGTAGTCGTTATAATACTTAACTTTATATTAAGTAAAAGATTTGTTTTTAAAAAATAGAGCCCACTGATAGTATTGGGCTTTTATGTATGTACAATTAATAAAAGCCATAATTTATTTATTTGGTTAGGATTTACGGGAGGCTTAGAAAAGATTGATTACTATGACATATGAAGAGGCAAGAGCTTTCATATCCGAGGCAAATCAATATGGAACCATACTGGGTATAGAAACAATTATAGAGCTATTGAATAGGCTTGGTAAGCCTCAGGATAAGCTTAAAGTTATTCATATTGCGGGAACAAATGGTAAGGGCTCAGTAGGAGCCTTTATTACTTCGATACTTGCTTGTTCTGGTTATAAAGTGGGTAGATATATTTCGCCGGTAGTATATACCTATAGGGAGATAATACAAATATCTGAAAGAAATGATAAGGATAATCTATCTAATAAGTTGGACCAAACTAATTTGGATGAAATAGACTTAGTAACTAATTATATAAGTAGAGAGGCTATAGTAGATACCATTGAGATTATAGAACCAATATGCAGGCAGATGGTAGAGGATGGCTTTAACCACCCCACTAGCTTTGAGATAGAGACTACCATGGCCTTTCTTTATCTACTTTCTATGGAGGTGGATTATCTTATCCTAGAGACAGGCATGGGAGGAAGACTAGATGCGACAAATGTGGTTGACAAGCCTCTATGTACTATAATAACCTCGATAGGAATGGATCATATGAGCTTTTTGGGAGAAAGTCTTTCGAAGGTAGCAGCAGTGAAGGCTGATATTATAAAGAGTGAATGCCCTGTCCTCACCTGTGACCAGAAACTGGAGGTAATGAAAGTATTAGAAGAGAAAGTGGACAGGATGAAAGCACCATTTATAATTACCAATATTGACAAAGTAAGAGGCATAAATTATCATATGCACAAAACCTCATTTTCATATCTAAGCGAGAATAATAAGGAAGAATATCAAATTCGTCTCCTTGGAAAATATCAGGTTGGAAATGCACTTATAGCTATTGAAACGGCCAGGCTATTAAACAGGATCGGGCACTCTATAGCTGATGATGCTATAAGACAGGGTCTTTATAATACGAAATGGCATGGAAGGTTTGAGCAGATTTCAAAGGCTCCGGATATATTTATCG
>CAZODB010000108.1:0-7544 GCA_964578425.1 uncultured Herbinix sp. | reverse complement strand
TATGGTACTTTATTGGTAATGAATGATTTAATTAATAAAATCAGGAGCGTGCAATATATGAAGATAAAAAACTTAGCAATATCAACATTAATAACTCTAGTAATCGGTTTTATAATTAACTACTTATTTCTACCCCCTTGGAATATACAAGCCAAATCTTTTTGGTTATTTATTATGATATTAGTAGGTGTTTTTTCTATTGTTTCAGCTACTATAAGTGAAATAAAAAGTGAAAACTATAAATTATCAAAAATAACAGCCATATCAGGACTTGTAATCTTTTCGATTTTTATAGTTATGATATTTACAAGTAACAAATTAGTGAATTCAAAAAAATATTCTAATATGCTTGACAGTTACATAAGTGAAGAAAGCTTTTCTACTTACCAGGCTACATTAGACAATGTCCCCTTATTAGATAAGAAAAGTGCTTTGTTAATTGCTAATAGAAAATTAGGAACATTGATTGATGTTGTGTCTCAATTTGAAATTGATGATAGCGAGCAAATAACCGTTAAAGGGAATCCTTTAAGAGTATCTATTCTGGAGTATGGTGGTTTCTTTAAATGGATAAATAATAGAGGCACCGGAACACCCGGATATATAATGGTAGACATGAGAACCCAGGATGCGGAACTTATTCGTACAAATGGAAGCATAAAATATACTCAAAGTGAGTATTTTGGAAGAGATCTGGATAGATATTTAAGATTTAATTTTCCTACTGTGATTTTTGAACAACCTACACTAGAGCTTGATGAAGATGGACATCCCTACTGGCTTGCTCCTATAGTAGACTATACGATAGGTTTGTTTGGAGGCAAGGATATAAGTGGTGCTGTTACAGTAGATGCTGTTACCGGTGAAATAAAAAGGTATAATGTAGGAAATATTCCTGAATGGTTAGACAATGTATATCCTTCGAATTTGATAATGAAACAATATGATAATTACGGCAAATATCAAAGTGGTTATTGGAACTCTAGATTTGGTCAAAGAGGTGTAAAAGTCACAACAGATGGCTATAATTACATTCCCCTTGGTAATGATAATTGGATATTCACAGGAGTAACTTCCGCAGGTAAAGACGAAAGCAATATAGGTTTTATATTAATAAATAAAAGAACTAAAGAAACCAAATATTATCCCGTGTCAGGTGCAGAAGAATTTTCCGCCATGGCAAGTGCAGAAGGTGTAGTTCAACACTTTGGCTATAGTTCTACATTTCCACTCTTGTTAAAGATTGAAGGTCAAGCAACTTATCTAGTGGCCTTAAAAGATGCTGGTGGGCTTGTTAAAATGTTTGGAATGATTAATGTGGAGAAATACCAAATAGTGGCGACCGGCGAAACCATAGCAGAATGTCAGGCCAAATATAGAGAACTCTTAAGAAATAGCGGAACTGAAATAGTCGATTCTGAATCCGAAAAAGTCAGCGGTACTATAACAGATATAAGGCAAGCAGCAAAAGAAGGAACAACCTATTACTATATAGAGTTAAACAATAAAAATGTCTATTATTCTTTAAGCATCTTAGACAATGAAGAAGCTATATTGCTTAACATAGGGGATAGAGTAACACTAAATATAGCAGCCGGAAGAGATGGAAAAATAATTTCAGCCTTGCTTAACAAGTAATTCTTATCTTAGCTAATGCAGATTAATTAGTTTAGAATAAAAGAGTAGCAATTTTCAGTCGCTCTAATCAAAAATGCCAGTTATATCAGCAAAATTTACAAAAGCTCTAAGGCTAATTACCTTAGAGCTTTTATTTCTGCTTCTTGTCTTTTTAGTTGTTAATATAGTTATTGCAATACATATTTAGCACTTTTCTTATTATTATAGGGCATTGCCCTTCTGTGTGAGCTTATTTACCAATTAAGATTAAGTACAACTGATAGTACTATAAATAATGTAGCTAGTACTTTAGTTGATCTTACAATCAAACCTTCAGCAGAACGTCCTTTATTCTTACTCCAGTAAGATTCGGAGGCACCGGTCAATGCACCGGACAATCCTGAAGATTTACCCTCCTGCCTTAATACGATAAATACTAACGCCACACAAATACCGATATATACTATTTGAGCTATCGCTCTTAATGCTACCATGTCAATCCTCCATTCCATCAAAAAACACTAGTAACATTCTATCATATAATGTTTTTTAATTCAACTTCTTTTTTATAAAGCCCCTAAGCCTGGATCAATAACCCTCATTTAGGTACTAAAAGCCCACCTTTGAACCTCTCATGATTAAAGCCACGAGTGTTCTTCCTGTGTAAATAAATATTGTATTATTTCTTAATTAACAGAGATTTACCAGTCATCTCATCAGGCTTTTTCATACCCATCATATCAATCATGGTAGGAACAATATCTGCCAGACTACCATCTTCTGCTAAGGTATAATCATTATCAAAGTTAATCAATATAAATGGTACAGGATTCGTTGTATGTGCGGTAAATGGCTCATTTGTATTATAATCTAGTAGTTGTTCTGCATTTCCATGGTCTGCGCAGAGGAACATCTGCCCATCAACTGACAGAAGAGCATCCATAGTCTTGCCCACGCATTCGTCTACGGCTTCTACAGCCTTAACCGCCGCCTCCATTATTCCTGTATGTCCAACCATATCAGGATTAGCAAAATTGCAGATAATCACATCGTATTTATCTGATTGTATAGCTTCAACCAAGTTCTCAGCTACCTTATATACACTCATTTCAGGCTGAAGATCATAGGTTGCAACCTTAGGTGAATTTACAAGTATCCTGTCCTCACCTTCATTTGGAACCTCAATACCCGCATTAAAGAAAAATGTAACATGAGCGTATTTTTCTGTCTCGGCAAGTCTAAGCTGTGTCTTCTTGTGCTCCGCAAGGAACTGACCAAATGTATTATCTATAGATACCTTATGGAAGGCAGCAAGCTTATTGGGTATGGTTATATCATATTCAGAGAAGCATACATAGGTCAGATTCATTCTCTCTTTACCGCGGTCAAATCCCTTAAAATCGTCGCTACAAAACGCCCTCGTAATTTCCCTTGCACGGTCAGGTCTAAAATTGTAGAATATTACCGAATCATTTTCCTTAATGGTTGCTACAGGCTTCCCATCCTCCTGAACTACACATGGTATTACGAATTCATCATGAACTTCATTGTCATAGGAATTTTGTACGGCTACTACACCGCTTTCAGCAGTATCACCTTCTCCGTATACCATGGCCCGGTATGCCTTCTCCACACGATCCCAGCGATTATCTCTGTCCATAGCATAATAACGTCCCATTACTGTGGCAATCCTTCCGACACCAAGCATCCTCATCTTCTCTCCAAGCTCTTCAATAAAATGCTTGCCGGAGGTAGGAGCTGTATCTCTGCCGTCTAAGAAAGCATGAATAAAGACATTCTTAATTCCTTGGCGTTTAGCAAGCTCCAATAAACCATACACATGGGTATTGTGACTGTGTACACCACCATCGGATAACAATCCAAACAGATGTAAGTCTGAATTATTTCTTTTACAGTTGTCTATTGCTGCAAGCAAAGCAGCGTTTTCAAAAAATGTCTCGTCCTTGATTTCCTTTGTAATCCTGGTCAGCTCCTGATATACAATTCTGCCAGCACCTATATTGATATGACCCACCTCGGAATTACCCATTTGACCCTCCGGAAGTCCTACCGCCATGCCACTTGCATTGCCTCTAACAAATGGATATTCCTCCATTAGTTTATCCATTACAGGTGTGTTTGCCATAGCTATTGCATTTGCTTCCTTTTTATCATTAAGTCCGTAGCCATCTAATACCAATAATACAGTTGGTTTTTTACTCATGTTCAACCTCTTTCTAAAACATATGTTTCTCTCTTGTCATCTATTTGTAATTAACTATCTTTCCAAAATCAGCCTTTAGGCTCGCTCCACCTACTAAACCACCGTCGATGTTTTGCTGGCTAAATAGCTCATTGGCACTGGATGCACTAACACTACCACCGTATTGAATACGAATAGCCTCTGCTGTAGCTTCATCATATATTTCAACCATACAATCACGGATTGCCTTACATACCTCCTCAGCCTGTTCTGTTGTAGCTACCTTTCCGGTACCGATTGCCCAGATAGGCTCGTATGCAATAACTGATTTAATCGCCTGCTCCTTTGTAACACTAAGGAATGCAATCTTAATTTGCTGACGTACAAAATCTATGGTAATCCCCTGTTCTCTCTGTGTTAATGATTCCCCACAGCAGATGATAGGTGTAAGTCCATGCTCAAATGCTTTTAATACCTTTTTATTTACTGTCTCGTCCGTCTCTGCAAAATATTCTCTTCTTTCTGAATGACCTATAATGACATATTCAACGCCAACCTCAGTAAGCATATTGGGAGCAATTTCACCTGTGTAGGCACCGCTCTCTTCAAAATACATATTCTGTGCACCTATCTTTATATTGGTTCCCTTTGCTGCTTCTACTGCAGGAATCAAGCTGATTGCAGGAACACAAAAGACTACATCGGCTTCCTCTGTAGCCACCAAAGGCTTTAGTTCATTTATTAATTTGACAGCCTCACTGCTTGTCTTATTCATTTTCCAATTACCTGCTATAATTTTTCTACGCATAACACATTCCTCCTAAAAAATAAATTGTTTTGATTCATACCACGGAGGAATTCTCCTCCTAAAAAAATTAATTGCTTCGATTCATACAAGGGAGGAATTCTCCTCCTAATAAATGTTCGGTAGTAGCTATCGTACCTGATACCATTAACCATTAAATTGTAGCAAGCTTTCCCCTAAAACACAATACTCAATTCGGAGAAGCTTGCTAGCAAAATGAAGTTGTGAAGTTGTACCAGGTACCGATTATTGGTACCGATTATTTTTGTACCGGGTACGGGATTATTTATCGTTAGCTGCTGCTATACCAGGAAGCTCTTTGCCCTCTAGGAACTCAAGGGATGCGCCACCACCGGTAGAAATATGTGACATTTTATCACCAAATCCCAGCTGATTTACAGCTGCTACGGAATCTCCGCCACCGATAATAGTAGTTGCATCTATCTCAGCAAGGGCTTTAGCTACAGCGATTGTACCCTTGGCAAAGTTAGACATCTCGAATACACCCATCGGTCCATTCCATACTACTGTCTTAGCATCAGTTAAGGCATCTGCAAATAGCTTGGATGTCTCCTCGCCGATATCGAGCCCCTGCCAACCCGCTTCTATATTGCCGCGCTTAACAGTCTTATATTCTGTATCATTGGAGAACTCCTTAGCTACTACTGTATCTATAGGTATTAATAATTTAACACCCTTCTTTTCAGCCTTTTCCAACATTTCCTTAGAATAATCAAGGTAGTCGGTTTCCAATAAGGAATTTCCAACTTCCTCGCCCTGTGCCTTCATAAATGTATAAGCCATACCACCGCCGATAATTAATGTATCCACCTTATCTAGGAGGTTATCAATTACAGAGATTTTACTAGAAACCTTAGCCCCACCTAAGATAGCTACAAAAGGTCTCTTAGGATTGTTAACTGCATTACCTAAGAACTCGATTTCCTTCTGCATGAGATATCCAACTACTGCAGTATCAACGTATTTTGTAACACCAACATTGGAGCAATGAGCTCTATGAGCAGTTCCAAATGCATCATTTACAAATACATCACAAAGGGAAGCAAGCTCCTCGCTAAATGTATCTATGTTCTTTGTTTCTTCTTCTCTATATCGTGTATTCTCTAGAAGGACTACATCTCCATCCTTCATAGCCGCTACTGCAGCCTTTGCATTCACACCAACTACATTATCATCCTTTGCAAATACAACTTCCTTGCCTAACACTTCTGATAGTCTTACTGCAACTGGGGCAAGTGATAGCTCTGGCTTAGGCGTTCCCTTAGGTTTACCAAGATGAGAGCAAAGAATCACCTTTCCTCCATCATTTATTAATTTTTTTATTGTTGGAAGTGCTCCAACTATACGAACCTCATCTGTGATCCTTCCCTCCTGTAGAGGTACATTAAAATCACATCTTACCAAAACTCGTTTACCCTTAACATTTATATCATCAACAGATTTTTTATTCAGCATTGTCTGTATACTCCTTTCAATTCTATCAAATTTTAGTTCATCACCCGTGTGCGCGCATCCCAATGCGAACAAAGTTCGCAATGCGGAGCGCTTTATTATTTAATAGGATGATCTTTCCTATTAAATAATAAAGGTCCGGTCCAAAAGACCGGACCCATCATGGATCAAAAAGCAAAAGCATGAAGACTTAAGCTAATTCATTAAGATATTTAATTGTTCTTACCATGTTGCTTGTATATGAATTTTCATTGTCATACCATGAAACAACCTTAACTAAGGTCTTGCCATCCTCAAGGTCCATAACTGCGGTCTGAGTCGCATCAAATAATGAACCATATGTGCTTCCGATGATGTCTGAAGATACAATCTCATCCTCTGTATATCCGTAGGATGCATCAGCCGCTGCCTTCATAGTCGCATTAACCTCATCAGCAGTTACTTTCTTATTACATACTGCTGTTAAAATTGTTGAAGAACCTGTAGCAACAGGAACTCTCTGAGCTGCACCAGCTAACTTGCCTGCTAACTCTGGAATAACTAGACCGATTGCCTTAGCAGCACCGGTAGTATTAGGAACGATATTAACTGCAGCTGCTCTAGCTCTTCTTAAATCTCCGCCTCTATGAGGGCCATCTAATGTCATCTGATCACCGGTATAAGCATGAATTGTCATCATATAACCCTGATCTATAGGAGCAAGCTTATTTAATGCGTCTGCCATAGGTGCAAGGCAGTTGGTTGTGCATGAGGCTGCTGAAATAATTGTGTCGGATGCTTTTAAGATATTCTCGTTTACGCCAAATACAACTGTAGGAAGATCATTACCTGCAGGTGCGGAGATAACTACCTTCTTAGCTCCAGCATCAATATGTGCCTGTGATTTTGCTTTGGAAGCGAAGAAACCTGTACACTCAAGAACTACATCTACATCTAACTCTTTCCAAGGTAATTTGGAAGGATCAGCTTCACTATATATTCTGATTTCTTTGCCATCAACAACGATAGAATTTTCTTTTGCTACAACTGTATCAGCCTTTGCATATCTACCCTGTGCTGAATCGTATTTTAATAGGTGTGCTAACATTTTAGCATCTGTTAAATCGTTAAGTGCTACTATCTCATAACCTTCTGCACCGAACATCTGCCTGAAAGCAAGGCGACCGATACGTCCAAAACCATTAATTGCTACTTTTACTGCCATAAATAATTCCTCCTATTATTTGTTTTTTTTAACTATCATAAATTAATAATACTGCGAAGCAGTATATAAAACATTTTATCAAGAAAAAACGTCCACAATATTCTTGCTTGTCAATTTTTTCTCAATCATAATTTTACACAATATAATGCAAAATATCAAGGGCTTACTAACTTTTTCATAGAATATTATGAAAATAGTTATATTCTATGCCTTTTAACAATGTTTTTTGTGCATATTTAAAG
>CAZODB010000107.1:3251-7584 GCA_964578425.1 uncultured Herbinix sp. | reverse complement strand
ACCATGCTTCCACAGCTGGTTGGCATGGCTGTTTTGATTCCAGGTGCTATTATTACAGATAACCTTAAGAGTAAGAGAGATATGGTTACTTCAGCTCTATTTGCCGTGGCCTGCGTCTATGTATTGATAGGGTTTGTTCCGGCTTTGGGTTCTTATAGTCTGGGAGCTTTTCTGCTATTACTGGCAATGTCATCCGCTCCGATGACCTTATATAATATATCATGGCAGGCATATTTTTCGGATGTGGTTCATCCAAATGGTAGAAATAGTGTTCTTGCAGTTCGGTCAAGCTTGTCATTTCTTATGGGCATCACTATAACCTTGACAAGTGGTGCTTTATTATCGTCTGCTAGCACGAATGCTGATAAGATAAGCCTTCATCAGATCTTTTTGTGGATTGCGGCTTCTTTACTCATAATTCAGATTATTGTTTTGAGGAAAATTCCAAGTAAATCTTTAGAGCATAGAAGTAAGTTCAAATTAACTGATTTAACAAAAGCATTAAATGACCTTATACATAACCGAAGGTTTTTAGGGTTTATAGGTGTTGCCATATTTTTTTATATGACATGGCATATTGATTGGACCTTGTACTTTATTGGGCAGACACAATACCTTGGCATGAATGAGGCTTGGTTAAGTTATGTGAATATCGGAGGAGCTATCGTTCAGTTCTTGACAATGGGAATATGGAGTAAGATTAATTCAAGGCATGGGGTTCGGTTTGCCATTATATTCGGTAGTCTTGGTTTGGCCCTTTGTCCTATAGGAATGATTATAGCAACAAGTCTGCACCCAGCAAATGCAAAAATTATATTTCTTATAATCAATACTTTATTTCATATTACTCTTGCTACCGCGACATTAAATATCTTACAGTGCCTTCTTCAGGTTATTCCTGAGAATAACAAGACGCTAAATATATCAATATACACAGCTTTGGTTATGTTATCTAACGGTCTGATGCCATTTGTAGGAGTATCATTGTATAGGATGCTGGGAGCAAATCTTAAGGCCTTGCAGACTGTTTTTGCTATAATATTTGTGCTTCGTTTAGTGGCTACTGGCCTATGGGCCTTAAGATGGTGGGTACTTAGAAAAGAATCTTAAGACGGTAATAATTAATTAAAGGAAATGAATTCAGTAATAGATGTATTGTTTGAAATTAAAGACCTTCTATGATAAGATAAATTAACAACTATAGAAAGGAATACAATGGGAGAACAAAAAATCACAATACCTAGATATTTAAAGATAGCGGTTCATCTTTCATCAAGAATTGCATCTGGTGAGATTGCGGAGGGACAGAAATTAAAGGGTCGGTCCGTGCTTTCGACTGAGTATAATGTTTCTCCTGAGACAATCAGAAGATCCATGTCTATTCTTGAGGATAAGGAAGTAGTAAGGATAGTACCTGGTCGTGGTATTATTGTTCAATCCCGAAAGAATTCTATTCAGTTTCTTGACAGTTTTAAGCAAGATAAGGATATAACTGATTTAAAGCAGCTACTATCAATGAAATTTTCAGAACAAAAGAAGCTAGATGAAGAAATCAATAATTTGGTAAGTAAGATAGTCCGTCTTTCTTTTGAAAAGAGATCTGACCTGATTAAACCTGTTGAGATTACTATATCTGAAAATTCTTTTGTGCTTGGTAAAAGCATCGGAGAACTGCAGGTATGGCATAATACAGGAGCAACAATCATAGGTATCATACAGGAAAATGATATAATTATTTCACCAGGCCCCTACTATGTTTTTTCTAAGAATGAGCGTGTTCTTATAGTGGGAGATGCCAGTGTTGTAAGTCGTTTTACTGATTTTGTTAATGAAGAAGATTAACAATGGTCCATCCTATGTTATGCAAAAAAACTATATTATATCTAAAAAATAATCTCTGTATAATAAATATTAGCATTACAACTACAGTCCATAAGCAAAAGTGCTTCTAGTCCACTAGACAGGGGGTGCATCTGCTTTATAGGGCTGATTTTTATTGAATATAATTAATGATAATTAGAGAAAATAAATCATTTGGAAATAAATCGAAATAAATATTGATTTGACATACAGACCGAAAGACGCTATAATTCCTTAGCGACAACTTAAAGAGAAGAGGTAAGTTGTCTGTAAAATAATGGAGGTTACTATGATAGAATTTAGAAATGTTACAAAAAAATATGATAATGATACCATTCTGAATGAGATAAGCTTTACAGTAGAGGACGGAGAATTTGTTGTATTTATAGGAGAAAGTGGTTGTGGTAAGACTACTACCCTAAGAATGATAAACCGCTTAATAAAACCTAATAAAGGTAATATATATATTGACGGCAGGGATATAGCAGATGAAGATCCAGTACAGCTAAGGCGTTCTATTGGATACGTCATACAGCAGATAGGGCTTTTTCCCAATATGAGTATTGCCCAGAATATATCTGTGGTCCCCAGACTCTTAAAATATTCCAAAGAAAAATGTGATGAAATCGTACATGAACTATTAGAAATGGTTAATTTGCCATATGATGAATACGCTCATAAATATCCTTCAGAGCTTTCAGGAGGACAGCAGCAACGAATCGGAGTGCTAAGGGCACTGGCTGCTTCACCGCCTATTGTATTGATGGATGAGCCCTTCGGAGCACTGGATCCTATTACTAGGTCTAGCTTGCAGGAAGATATGAAGATACTCCAAAAGAAACTTAAGAAAACCATTATATTCGTAACACATGATATGGATGAAGCACTCTATCTTGCAGACCGAATTGTATTTATGGATGGAGGAGAGATTGTGCAGATGGCTGAACCAGATGAGATGCTGGCTAATCCTGCCAATAAACTTATTAAAAGCTTTCTTGGGGAAAGAGTTAATAATGGTCATCACCTGGAACTTAAGGTAAAGGATATTATGAGGACTAAGGTGGTAGCTGTTAGAAAGAGTCGATCAGTCGCTGAGTGCATTAAGATTATGGCAAACCGAAGCATTGACAGCTTAATCATAAAGAATGAGGATGAGACCTATCTAGGGATGGTTGCTATAAGTGATTGCTTAACAGCAGCCAAGGACCAGTCTGTAGAAAGCCTTGTTAATAAAGAATCTCCCATAGTGTGCAAGGAAGATGATGCCAAGACCTGCTATGATAAGCTAATCGAGTCTAAGCAGAAGTATTGTGTGGTAGTAGATGAGGATAACAAAACGGTCGGCATAGTAACATGGGCCACCGTTGCAAGAGCTATAGCTGGCGCTGTGTGGGGAGGGGATGAATAATGATTGCTTGGTTTGATCTGTATGGTGAGAAATTAGTTAAAGCGACATTTGTACATCTGGGATATGTATTGCTATGCGTATCCATTGCCTATATTATTGCCTTGCTTCTCGGAATTTGCTTATCTAGAGTACCGAGATTCGCCGATTTTATATTACCAATTATCTCGGTATTTCAGACTGTACCTGGTATTGTGTTTGTGGGAATTCTCTTTATATATCTAGGTATGAAGCCTATTACAATTATCGTAGCCTTGTCTGTATATGCCATATTTCCTATTCTAAAGAATACATTTATAGGCTTGCTAGAGGTACCAGTCCAGTATGTTGATGCAGCTAGAGGTTGTGGAATGTCCAACATCCAAAGATTATTAAAGGTTGAACTTCCCTTGGCTATGCCAACTATAATCGGTGGATTGCGAATTTCAACGGTATATACGGTTTCTTGGGCTGTTCTATCGACCATGATAGGGCTGGGAGGCCTAGGTGAATTTATCTATATAGGTGTAAACACCAATAATAATATCCTGATTATTGCAGGTGCTATACCTGCGGCAATTATGGCCATTGTGCTTAGTATGATTTTAGATTGGCTTCAAGCTTACGTGAGTAGAGCAAGCTATGGAAGGAAGGGAAAAGCATGACCTTAAATATGGTAATAGAGCATCTGCAGGTTGTATGTCTAGCTGTTGTCTTTACAGTCCTACTTGGCCTACCCCTGGGAATACTTGCTTATATGAATAGAAAAGCAGGCAAAGTCATTCTATGGATAGTTGACATACTTCAGACGATTCCAGCTTTGGCACTGCTTGGAGTGATTATGATTGTATTTGGAGCAGGTAAGACGACGGTTATAATCGGATTGATATTATATTCACTACTTCCAATCGTCCATAATACACATCTTGGACTTTCAGAAGTAGGACCTGCTATAAAGGATGCAGCAACGGGCATGGGTATGTCAAAGTTGCAAAGACTTTTTATGGTTGAGATTCCTTTGGCGTTTCCTGTAATATTTACGGGGATAAGGATTGCTACTGTGACATCTATAGGTGTTGCAGTATTTGG
>CAZODB010000107.1:0-3151 GCA_964578425.1 uncultured Herbinix sp. | reverse complement strand
GAAATGAGAATTATACACCAGATGGTTAAGCTTCTGGTAGAGGATAAAACTGATATAAAGGTTACTATTGGGGAAGAGATGACTCCTGTTAATACCTACAATGAGCTTACAAAAGAAAGAGGCGACTTGTTCAATAGTTATGATGGTACACTGCTTACCACATATCTTAAGCAAGATGTATCCGATGTACCTGAGGGAATGACCCTGTATGACTATGCAAATGAACAGGCTATGGAAAAGGATGGTACCCGTCTGCTTGCACAGTTTGGAATTAACAATACTTATGCAATTGGAGTAACTAAAGAGGTGGCAGAAGAATATGGTGTTACTACAGTAAGTGATTTAGTACCTGTAGCAGGAGAGTTGATTTTTGGCGCAGAGCATGAGTTCTTCAGTGAAGAAGGTAGTATGAAATTCAATCCATTTGTGGAGTTTTATGGACTTGAATTTAAAGAGGTGAAGCCTGTAGATATTGGCTTAAAGTATACTGCAGTTGAAAATGATATGTTAGATGTGACTATTGTCTATACAACCGATGGGCTTAATAGAAAAGCGGGTTTGGTGGTTTTAGAGGATGATTTAGAGTATTTTCCTGATTACAATGGCGCATTATTAGTAAGGGATAATCTTTTTGATGAACTTGCTGATGTAGAACCAAATCTTGAGGAAGTATTGAATGAATTGGGTGGTACCATGAATAATGCAATGATGACCGATATGACTTATGAGGTTGATATTAATGGTAAGACACCGAAAGAGGTTGCCGAGGATTTCCTTACTGAAGCAGGCCTGATTGGATAATGCTTACCAGATAATATAATTATAGAATATAGATATAAGGGTGTTCTCAAGACATAGCTTTTGAGGATGCTCTTTTTTATATGATAGAAAAGTGCGTCTCAATAAAAGCGCATCTCATTATATAAAAAACGATCCGTCAAGGAGGCGCCCTGGAAGTATATGTTATTTTGAAAAATCTTGATAAATGGCTAACTTATGATAAAATAATAAATACATACTTTTGTTACTGTTTATTATTGATAAAAGCTTTAATTTTTTGAGAGGATGATTATTATGAAAAAGTTAAACAAATATATATATCCCATATTATTATGTGCATTTGCCCTACTTATTATATGGAGTCCCCAAGAAGCATATGCTACCAGACAGGAAGAAGATACTATAGCTAACGGAGTATTTATAGACAAAGTCGATATCAGTGGAATGACGGTAAGGGAAGCACAGACCGCCCTAAAGAATCATTTGGAAGGGCTTCGTAGTAAGAGCTTTGCAGTCATAATCGGTGATAAAACAATCGTTATTACTATGGGTGAGCTGGGCTATACATATGAGGCGAATAATCATATTATGCATGCCGTAGGTCTAGGAAAATCAGGCAATCTTATAAAGAGGTATATGGACAATAAGGATATAGAGCATGGTAAAAAGATATATCCTCTTACATATTCATATGATAAGGACAAGCTTAGACAGAAGCTTGAAGAATATGCCGAAATATATAAGATATCACCCAAAAACGCTTCCTTAACTAGGGAAAATAATGAGTTTCAGTTTACTGATCATGTAATGGGAAGTAGAATGGATCTAGAGCCTACTTATTTGACGATAAAGGAAAGGCTAGACGATTGGAATCGTATGGATTTTGTGGTACATGCCACTATGGTTGATGTGGAACCACAGTTTACTAAAGAGTCTTTGGAAAATAGCACATCAATCTTAGGAGAATTCACTACAGAGTATAAGAGCTCCAGTCAGGACAGAGCTGCTAATTTGGCGAATGGTGCAAGACTTATTAATAATGCAGTAATATATCCCGGTGAAGTATTTTCAAGCTACACCTATCTACTTCCATTTTCAATTGATAATGGCTATTATGTGGCAGGCTCATATAATGCAGGAAGGATCGAACAGTCCATAGGCGGTGGAGCCTGTCAAGTAACTACTACATTATACAATGCAGTCTTATTCTCAGAGCTAGATATTGTTGAGCGGTCAGCACACTCCATGACAGTATCCTATGTTGATTTGGCTTTTGATGCTGCAATTGCCGAAGGCTCAAAGAATTTTAGATTTAGGAATAGTACGGACATGCCCATACTTATAGAAGCCTTTAGTGATGATAGAAAAATTACTTTCAGAATCTGGGGTCATGAAGCTCGAGATACGGACAAGAGAACCATCAAATTTGAAAACAAGGTTATTAATGAAATAGCACCTTCCTCAACTGAGAAGGTTACTAAGGATCCAACAAGACCTACCTCATATAGGAAAGTAACCCAAAGCGCAAAGCGTGGATATACAGCAGAGCTTTATAAGGTGATTTATGAAAATGGAGTTGAGGTAAGTAGAGAGTTGGTTAATAAAAGTAATTATAAGGCAGAACCTGCTCATGTAACAATTGGTTCTAAGAAAGACTAAGAATTTATTTTCATTAATAGGTATTAGAAATAGGGATACTTATCTTAGCCTGATCTGCTTATATGCGGACAAAAGGGGGCAGCCATACAATAGGGTGGTAGCCCTCTAATATATTTGAAATATTAATACAAAATGGACATCATCATAGGAGCGATAGCATGTTTACTAAGAAAAAATTGACAAAGCTTATAATACCGCTAATAATTGAACAGATTCTTATTGTTACAGTGGGAATGATAGACGGTATTATGGTTGCCAGGGTCGGAGAAGCGGCAGTATCTGGTGTATCCATAGTGGATAGTATAAACATCCTTCTGATAGGGCTTTTTTCTGCCATGGCTACAGGCGGAGCTGTAGTGTCTTCTCAGTTATTAGGACAGAAGAAGGAGAAAAATGCATCGCTTGCTGGAGAACAGTTAATCATCTCAAGCCTAGCCTTGTCTCTCATTGTTATGGTTATTGCTTTGATAGGGCGGAATATGATTTTGAATATCTTATTTAACGGTGTAGAAACGGACGTTATGTTAAATGCCAGAACATACTTTTTTTATTCTGCCTTGTCCTATCCTTTTCTGGCGGTTTATAATGCTTGTGCGGCTTTGTTTCGCTCTATGGGTAATTCCAAGATATCTATGAAGATATCTATTGTAGCAAACCTGATTAATATTGTTGGAAATGCTATACTTATATTTGGTTTTAATATGGGTGTTGC
>CAZODB010000106.1:0-7765 GCA_964578425.1 uncultured Herbinix sp. | reverse complement strand
GCAAAGGATATAGAAACACTTGGTATTAAGACATATTTTTGCTCAAATGTATGTGCCACCTATCGGAGGAATATATATGAAAAGCTTGGAGGCTTTGTAGAAAAAACCATATTTAATGAGGATATGATTATGGCTCATGATATGATTAATGCAGGCTATAAGATTGCCTACCAAGCCAGTGCCAGGGTGGTACATTCCCATATATATTCTTATTTACAACAGTTTTCGAGAAATTTTGACTTAGGAGTTTCCCATAGACAGTATTCCAAGGTGTTTCTTGGTGTAAGCTCTGAAGCTGAAGGAATTCGCTTGGTTAAAAGCACTCTACAATATCTAGTCAGCCGTAAGGAATATCTGTTGATAGCAGATTTATTCTTAAGCTCAGGCTTTAAATATCTTGGATATAAATTAGGAGTAAACTATAATAAGCTTCCGGAGAGCTTTGTAATACATTGTTCTATGAATAAAGACTATTGGAAGCATGGAGTGAATTAAGCGTCGGTAATAGGAGAATATAGTATGGATATGGTATCTATCGTTATGACAACCTATAATGGTGAAAAATACTTAGAGGAGCAGATTGATTCTATTCTATCCTCAACATATCGGGATTTTGAGCTTTATATAGTTGATGACGGATCACAGGATAATACCATGGAGATATTGAAGCGTTATAAAGCAAAGTATCCCCATAAGCTTCATATAAACCAGAACGAAACCAACCTTGGGGTAACCATGAACTTCCTGAATGCAATAAGTAATACAACTTCCGACTATATTATGCTTTGTGACCAGGATGATGTATGGAAGATGGATAAGATAGCAAAAACTCTCAAAAGAGTTAAGCAGATGGAGCTTCAATTTGGAAAAGAGCTTCCTATTGCAGTATTTACTGATGCATATGTAGTGGATGATAAATTGAGTATTCTTCATGAATCCTTTTTCCGATCAGGAAGGCTAAACCCCAGACTAATTGATCTTCCTCATTTATTAATGGAGAATAAATTAATTGGCTGTACCCTTATGATAAACCAGTCTGTACGTCGTGTATTACAAAGTGCCCCACTTCCTAAAAAAGCAAGATTTCATGATGGCTGGCTGGGACTTATTGCAGCATCAGCTGGTAAGATAGGCTTTATAAAGGAGCCAACCTTATTCTATAGGCAGCATGACTCCAATCTAGTCGGAAACCAAGGTTTTATCTCGTATGTCATCAATCGAATTCGTAATATAGAAGTACAGAAGAGGGCTATATCAGAGCTTTATATACAGGCAGATGAGTTTGTCACTTTATATCACAATCTTATTGATGGTCAGAAGCTTGAAATTATAAAAAGATTTTCAAGGCTTAATCGTATGAACTTTCTTACAAGAAGGGCAATTCTTATACGATATAAGTATCTTAAATCTGGTATAATAAGAAATATTGGATTAATGTTTATTGCTTGATGGTGTATTATTATACAGCTGTATGATATTGATATCATGGTATCTATGAATAAAAATACTTGCCAGTACTTGACAAGCAAGTGTGTTGTTGATACAATATCATTCAATATAAATAATAAATAAACAATTTGTTTTTATACAGTAGCACTTGCCCTAATCCAGTTGTACTGTGGTGGCGGGGCTTTTCTTTTAAGTTCTATATTGTTACTGCTGTATATAAATACATATTGAAAGGAGAATGCTATGAAACGAATTGTATTATCAATATTAGTAGAGAATACAGCCGGTGTTTTAAGCCGAGTCGCTGGTTTGTTTAGTAGAAGAGGGTATAATATTGACAGCCTAACCGTTGGAGAAACTCAGAACCCTGCCATATCAAGAATGACAGTTATGGTTCATGGAGACGACCAAATTCTTGAGCAAATAAGAAAGCAGTTGAATAAGCTTGAGGATGTGATCGAGATAAAAGAGTTAGCAAGCGGTGAATCGGTTACAAGAGAATTGATTTTAGTACAGGTTAGTGCGGATAGAGAAGATCGTCAAGCGATTATTGCCACTGCCGATATATTCAGGGCAAAAATAGTAGATGTGGCACTTGATTCACTTATGATTGAGCTTACAGGGAACCAGAATAAGATAGATGCATTCATCAAGTTGCTGGAGCCGTTCGCCATTAAGGAATTGGTCAGAACCGGTATTACAGGACTTATCAGGGGCTCTGGAGATATAGCGGATTTTATAGATTATTAAGTAAATACATTTGGTACCAGGTACCGATAACAGAACGGTACCTGGTACCAAACATAAAAAATGGAGGAAAAAAGGTTATGGCAAAGATTTATTATCAACAGGATTGTAATTTATCACTTTTAGATGGAAAGACAGTAGCTGTTATCGGCTATGGCAGTCAAGGTCATGCCCATGCACTAAATCTAAAGGAATCAGGAATCAATGTAATCATTGGATTATATGAAGGAAGTAAATCATGGGCTAAGGCAGAGGCCGCAGGATTAAAGGTATATACCGCTGCGGAGGCTACTAAAAAAGCAGATATTATCATGATTTTGATTAATGATGAAAAACAGGCTAAGCTATATACGGAATCAATAGAACCTAATCTTGAGGCGGGTAATGCTTTGATGTTCGCCCACGGTTTTTGTATACATTACGGGCAGATTATTCCTCCTAAGGATGTAGATGTTATGATGATTGCACCTAAGGGACCAGGACATACTGTTAGAAGCCAATACAAAGAGGGACAAGGAGTTCCCTGCTTGGTTGCCATACACCAGAATGCAAGTGGTAAGGCTCATGATTTGGCATTGGCATATGCATTGGGAATTGGTGGAGCAAGAGCAGGCGTCCTTGAAACCACATTTAAGGAAGAAACAGAGACAGACCTTTTCGGTGAGCAGGCAGTATTATGTGGTGGTGTAACTGAGCTTATGAAGGCTGGATTTGAGGTATTGGTAGAGGCTGGATATGATCCTGCAAATGCATATTTTGAATGTATTCATGAAATGAAACTAATCATTGATTTGGTTAATGAAAGCGGTTTTGCCGGAATGAGATATTCCATATCAAATACAGCTGAATATGGTGACTATATTACAGGAACTAAGATTATAACAGAGGACACAAAGAACTCCATGAGAAAAGTGCTTTCTGATATTCAGGATGGAACCTTTGCAAGAAACTGGCTCCTAGAGAACCAGGTTGGATGTCCTAACTTTAATGCAAAGAGAAGGATTGAGGCAGAGCATCCCTTGGAGAAGGTTGGAGCAGAGCTTCGTAACATGATGAGCTGGACCAAGAAAAACAAACTAATTGATAACTAAAATATCGTATATATCAGAAGTGGCCCTTGCTATATATTTAGCAAGGGCCACTTCTGTGTTTTCCTTTATATATATCAATTGCAACCACTGGTTGACAATTTGCAAGGTACCAGTTTGTTGTATTTAGAAAGCTTTTTTGGTATAATACTGGAACATCATCCAAGTATATGGAGGCCGCTCCTAAAGTTTATGGCCTTTATAGGAGAAATGACCAGAATTGGCTAATTATTATGATAAAAGCTAATAAAAACTAGCTTCAACTAAATGTATTGAATAGTTGAAGCTATTATTTTGCTTATAATATATAGAAGAATTTAGAATAAGTAATTATTTTTACCATATTTATGTATCTTTGTAAAAGTTTAATTAAAAGCTTTTATTATGGACAAAAATTATGTATAATAAGTCTTGTATAGCTACATTATATGATAACATAAAATAACTATAGGCTTTAATAATATGAATGTAGTGTACAAGTTTAATACTATATTATACAGAAAGTGGTGAACGATGATTACTAACAAGAATTTGAATTTGTGGGTAGATGAAATGGCAAAAATGTGCCAGCCGGATAGTATTTATTGGTGTGATGGTTCAGAAGAAGAAAACAGTAGATTGTTGAACGAAATGGTAGAATCCGGAATGGCTATAGCATTAAATCAGAAAAAACGCCCGGGATGCTACTTATTCCGTAGCGACCCATCAGATGTGGCTCGTGTAGAGAACAGAACATTTATTGCATCAAAGAACAAAGAGGATGCGGGTCCTACTAATAACTGGGTTGATCCAGATGAGCTTAAGGCTACTATGACAGAATTATATACCGGCTGTATGAAGGGAAGAACCATGTATGTTATTCCTTTCTCAATGGGTCCTATAGGATCCCCCATATCTAAGATTGGTGTAGAAATAACAGACAGCCCTTATGTTGTTGTTAATATGAGAATTATGACTAGAATTGGTAATGAGGTTCTTAAGGCTTTAGGGGAAGAAGGCGAATTTGTAAAATGTCTTCATTCTGTAGGTGCTCCTCTGGAAGAAGGTCAAAAGGATGTAGCTTGGCCATGTGCTCCTATTGAAAAGAAATATATAAGTCATTTCCCTGAGGAAAAAGTAATCTGGTCTTATGGCTCAGGCTATGGCGGAAATGCATTGCTTGGTAAGAAGTGCTTTGCTCTTCGTATCGCTTCAGTACAAGCCCACGAGGAAGGCTGGTTAGCTGAGCATATGTTAATTCTTAAGCTGACAGATCCTAAAGGTAATGTTAATTATGTTACGGGAGCATTCCCAAGTGCATGTGGTAAGACAAACCTTGCAATGTTAATCCCTACAATCCCTGGTTGGAAGGTAGAGACTATCGGTGATGATATAGCTTGGATGAAGTTCGGTGAGGATGGAAGGCTTTATGCAATCAACCCTGAAGCAGGATTCTTCGGAGTGGCACCTGGAACTTCTATGGACTCTAATCCTAATGCTATGCTTAGTATCGAGAAGGATACTATATTCACTAATGTAGCTCTTACTGATGACGGCGATGTATGGTGGGAAGGCATTGGAACTGATGCACCAGATCACTTAATTGACTGGCATGGTAATGATTGGACACCAGATTCTAAGACTCCGGCGGCTCACCCCAATGCAAGATTTACTGCACATGCAAGCCATTGTCCTGTTATCGCTGATGAGTGGGAAGATCCAGCAGGAGTACCCATTAGCGCTATCTTAATTGGTGGTCGTAGACCAAGCACAATTCCTTTGGTTAATGAGAGCTTTGATTGGGAGCACGGAGTATTCCTTGGCTCAATCATGGGTTCAGAGATAACTGCAGCGGCAATCTCCGATAGTATCGGTCAGGTACGTCGTGATCCCTTTGCTATGCTTCCCTTCTGTGGATACCATATCAGTGATTATCTACAACATTGGATTAATATTGGCAAAAACTCAGACGAGAATAATTTGCCTAAGATTTTCTATGTTAACTGGTTCCGTAAGGATGATGATGGAAGATGGTTATGGCCTGGATTTGGCGACAACAGTCGCGTATTAAAGTGGATTGTTGAAAGAACTAATGGTACTGCTGAGGCAGAGAAGACAGCCATCGGTTATTTACCTACCAAGGGTGCTGTTGATACTTCCGGATTAGATATTAGTTCCGCTGATATGGATGAGCTTCTTGATGTTAAAAAAGATGAGTGGCTTGCAGAAGTTGACTCTATCAGAAAGCACTATGTAGGCTATGGTGATAAGCTTCCCAAGGAACTTGCTAAGCAACTGGATGCACTAGAAGAGAGACTTAAATCTTCATAATTATATTAAAAACAAATCAAACCACATAAATGCTTATAAGTATTTACCTTGAGGTTAAGGATTGGAGCTTTAGTGAATTGTCTTAGGATAATTTGCTAAGCTCCTTTTTTATAAAATATTTTGTAACCATTATTATTTTGTGTTATACTATTCGTGCATAAGTGTAGCTTTCGACTTAATCTGCTGCTTAGCCATGTGATATAAACAGGAGGAACAGGAACATTATGAAAAAAATTCGTATAGGTATATTAGGATATGGTAATCTAGGAAAAGGTGTAGAGCAAGGAATAATTCAGAATAAAGATATGGAGCTAGTTGGAGTCTTTACAAGAAGAAATGCTGATGAAGTTGAGCTGGCAACAAAAAATGCCAAAGCTTTTCATATAAGGGAGGCCAAGAAAATAGCCGATATAATAGATGTAATGATTTTATGTGGAGGAAGCAAGTCGGATCTTCCTATTCAGGGACCGGAATTTGCAGCCATGTTTAATACAGTGGATGCATATGATACCCATGCTAAAATGTCTGATTACTATGATGCAGTTAATAAGGCGGCTATACAGGCAAAGAAAACCTGTGTCATAGCAACTGGGTTTGACCCTGGACTATTTTCTTTGAATCGTCTATATGCAGATTCAATCCTGCCGGTAGGGAAGAACTATACATTCTGGGGCAAGGGTGTGAGTCAGGGACATTCTGAAGCTGTACGAAGAGTAGAGGGTGTATTGGATGCAAGACAATATACTATTCCTTTAGATGAAGCTTTAGCTAGGGTAAGAAGGGGAGAAATGCCAGAACTTACCACAAGACAAAAGCATCTTCGTGAATGCTTTGTGGTAGCCAAGGAGGGTGCCGACCTAAGCAGAATAGAGAATGATATAAAGACAATGCCTGATTATTTTAGTGATTATGATACAATTGTTCATTTTATAACCAAAGATGAACTGGACAAAGAGCATAGCAAGCTTTCTCACGGCGGATTTGTCCTTCAAAGTGGAAGGACAGGCTTGCATAATGAGAATACCCATATCATAGAGTACAGCCTTAAGCTTGATTCCAATCCGGAATTTACTGCAAATGTACTACTGGCATATGCTAGAGCAGCGTATCGTCTTAATAATGAGGGTAGCTATGGAGCTAAAACAGTGCTTGATATTGCACCTGCCTATCTATCCATGAAATCAAATGATGAATTAAGAAGAACCTTGTTATAAATATAAGCACTTACACAATATATTATCTATTCTAATGATTTAAAAATAGATGTAAGAGGACTTTAGCCCATGTATACAAAGGAGGAAACCATGTCAAAAGTTGGTGGTGTTTCAAGCTTACAATCCACAGAATATGATATCAGAAGTAATAAAGTAAATCAGACAGGCAGTGATAATTTTGCATCCTATTTGGAAGAAAGTACGAGTCTGGATGATATATTCGAGCGGGCTTCCATAAAGCATAAGGTTCCCGTAAAGCTATTAAAGGCCATTGGAAAAGCAGAATCCAACTTTAAAGCTGACGCTGTATCCAAATCTGGAGCACAGGGTGTCATGCAGCTGATGCCAGGTACTGCCAAATACTTAGGAGTTACAGACTCCTTTGATCCTGAGCAAAACATCATGGGAGGATCAAAGTACATAGCAGAGCTCTTAGATCGATATGATGGTGATACCAAGCTGGCCCTAGCAGCCTATAATGCAGGGATGAACAATGTGAAGAAATATGGCGGAATTCCCCCTTTTAAAGAGACGCAAAACTATGTGGTTAAGGTTATGAAGTATATGGAGGAGGATTTTGATGCAGGTACAGTTAAGACTAGACCAAGCGATCAATCCGAGACTTTAAGAGCAGCTAGTAGTGTAATGATTGGAGCGGTACCTAACTGGCATACCCCACCGGCTTTTCCTAATGGAAAGCTAAGTGCAGATGGGATATCAGATATGTTGGATTTGTTATTCTCATATAATGACTATATGAAATTCCTTGATATATTCCTGAATGAGAAAGAGAATAATTAGGGAAAACAGGATGATGATTATAATAATTGATAGTTTTGCTAGGCCGATCTTCTGTTGACTAAGTTTATTTTAAATGATAGAATAAAACCATTAAATAATAAGTGAGGTAGATGGAATGTTCTAAATTTTCTTGCTAAGAAGTAAAGATTAATTTAA
>CAZODB010000105.1:1780-7782 GCA_964578425.1 uncultured Herbinix sp. | reverse complement strand
TGTAATAGGTTATAGATATTCAGGAGGAATGGACAAGGTGAATAGAAGAGCAATAAGGGAACACATATTTCTAATGCTATTTCGTAAGGATTTTCATGACAGCGAGGATTTGTTGGAGCAAATTCAGATATATCTGTCGCATCTGGAAGAACCTACGATAGAGGAAAAGGCATATCTGAACAATCGGTTATTGATGATAGTAGAGAGACTAGATGAAATCGATAGAAGACTATCTACTGAAGCCAGTGGTTGGACATTAAGCCGTATGGGTAAGGTGGAGCTTACTGTTCTTAGGCTTGCCGTATATGAGATGCACTTTGATGATGATATTCCCGTCAAGGTGGCAATCAATGAAGCAGTGGAGCTAGCCAAGGAATTTGGAGGAGACGAGACCCCGGGATTTGTGAACGGAATACTGGCAAAACTTACGTAAGCATGCGGAAACGAGGTAATTTATGGGACAGGCTTATACAGTTACAGAGATTAATCAATATATTAAGAACATGTTTATAAAGGATCCTTATCTCAACCATATCTATGTGAAGGGTGAGGTTTCAAACTGCAAATACCATACCTCTGGGCATATCTATTTCACACTAAAGGATAGCCAGGGGCAATTGACATGCGTAATGTTCGCAGGACAGCGAAGAGGACTTACATTTCGTATGGAGGAAGGACAAAGTGTAATCATCCTTGGTAGTATAAGTGTATATGAAAGAGACGGAAAATATCAATTATATGCGAATCAAATTATTCTGGACGGTCTTGGGGTATTATACGAGCGTTTTGAAAAGCTTAAGAAGGATTTGGAGGCTGAAGGTCTTTTTGATAGGACTAGGAAGAAAGCCATACCGCCATATCCTAAGCAGGTAGGTATAGTTACAGCCTCCACCGGGGCGGCTATCCAGGATATTGTAAATATATCAAAACGTAGAAATCCTTATGTGCAACTAATATTGTATCCAGCATTGGTCCAAGGTGCTGGAGCATCAGATAGTATAGTAAAGGGTATTAAAGCCTTGGACAAGCTAAAGCCCGATGTTATTATTATCGGAAGAGGAGGAGGCTCCATCGAGGATCTATGGGCCTTTAATGAGGAGGCTGTGGCAAGGGCCATACATGCAGCTAGCACTCCCATAATATCAGCGGTAGGACATGAAACAGATGTTACTATTGCAGATTATGTAGCAGACCTACGGGCGCCTACACCCTCTGCGGCAGCCGAGCTTGCGGTTAATGATTACATATCATTTACCAATCTGTGGCAGGATTATAAAAGACGAATCTTTAAGCTGACAACAGGTAATATTACACATCATCAATCCAAGCTCAGGGAGCTGAAGCTAAGACTTTTTTATGCCAGCCCTTCTTATCAAATAAAGCAGAAGAGGCAGCAGTTGATGGATATAGAACAGAAGTTGACCCATCATATTGATCGCAGACTAAAGGATGCACACCATAGACTTGAACTATATGTTACGAAATTAGAGGGATTATCTCCGCTTGCTAAGCTTAAAAAGGGCTATTCTTTGGTAAGAGGTGAGGATGGATTACCCCTTTCAACCATAAATAAAGTAAATAAAGGTGATGAGCTAATCATATCTCTTATAGATGGTGAGATAGTATCCAGAGTTCTTGATACTAAGGAGCTTATAAGAGAGTACAACTAGATGGTATTAATAGGAAGCATTTTACCTGTTTAAATTAACTGTAGATTTCTTTAATATATATATGAATATGGAGGGCAGTATGTCAGAGAAGGAATTCAAATTAGAACAAGCATTTGAAAAACTGAATATAATTATTGAGGAACTGGAAAAGCCTGATATTAGTCTAGAGAATTCATTTTCTCTATATCAGGAGGGTATGAAGCTGCTTAAGGCAAGCAGCGATTCCATTGATAAGGTGGAAAAGGATTTGATAATATTAAGTGAAAATGGAGATGCAGATGAGCTTTAAGCAAGAGCAAGAAATACGATTAAACGAGATTAATGACATCCTTAACTGCTATTTACCTAAGGAGGAAGGTTTTTATAAGTCTGTAACCACAGCTATGAATTATAGTATGACAGCGGGGGGCAAAAGGATTCGTCCTATGCTAATGCTTGAGACCTTCCGACTTTTTAATGGCATGGATAGTGGTATATTACACCCTTTTATGGCGTCTATTGAAATGATCCATACCTATTCCTTGGTACATGACGATCTTCCTGCCTTAGATAATGACGAATATCGAAGAGGAAGAAAGACCACCCATATAGAGTATGGTGAGGCTATGGCTATTCTGGCAGGGGATGGTCTTCTTACTCTTGCCTTTGAAACGGCTGCGGGTTCATATGACAAGGTTGATGCATCGTCTATTGATGCTATTAATATATACAGGCGGATTATGAGAGCTTACAAGGTTCTATCCGAAAAAGCTGGAATTAATGGGATGATTGGTGGACAAGTTATCGATATTGAACTTATTGGCAAATCAGTGACCAAGGAAAGACTTGATATGATGTATCTTCTTAAAACAGGAGCATTATTCGAGGCATCCATGATGATAGGTGCAATTTTAGCTGGAGCGAGGGACGAGGAGATTGATATAATCGAGAAGCTTGCAGGTGATATTGGCTTGGCATTTCAGATTAAAGATGATATCCTAGATATAACCTCTAGTGAAAAGATTCTTGGAAAGTCGATACGTTCTGATGAAAAGAATGAAAAGCCCACATATGTTACCCTGATGGATTTGGAGCAGGCTAAGGTAGAGGTGGCTTGTGTTACAGACAGGGCAAGGAAGGCCTATGAGTCGCTTCACTATAAGAATGCATTTTTAATGGAGTTGATAATTAAGCTAATCAGCAGAGAGAAATAACTCTCTTAAAATCATAAAACTTTGTTCGAGATAGAATTGAAATGAGGTGATGGACTATGGCTATTATACTTGATAATATAAATAATGCTAATGATATTAAAAAGGTTGACAGTAGTGATTATAATAGACTTGCTAAGGAGATTCGATCATTTTTAGTATCAAAGATTAGTAAGACAGGAGGGCACTTAGCCTCCAACCTAGGTGTGGTTGAGCTTACTATGGCCTTACATCTTTTTTTGGATTTTCCTAAGGATAAGCTTATATGGGATGTAGGGCATCAATCCTATACCCATAAGCTTCTAACAGGGAGAAAGAATAGATTCTCGAGTCTTAGGCAGTTGAATGGAATTAGTGGTTTTCCAAAGCGGGAGGAAAGTAACTGTGATGCATTTGATACGGGACACAGCTCTACTGCTGTGTCTGCAGCCTTAGGTATTGTTAAGGCCAGAGATCTTAAGGGTGACGACAATAAAGTGGTGGCTGTATTGGGGGACGGAGCCCTAACAGGAGGCATGGCCTTTGAGGCGCTTAATAATGCAGGCAGATTGAAATCAAATATGATAATAATCCTGAACGATAATAACATGTCTATATCAAAAAATGTAGGTGGTATGGCCAACTATCTTGCAAAGCTTAGGACAAATACCAGATATACAGGATTTAAAGAGAGTATGGAAAACACCCTAAAATCAAGATTACCTGCTGGCAAGGAAGTGGTAAATATCCTAAAGCGCTCTAAGGATGCTGTCAAGTTTTTTATGCTACCAAGTATGTTCTTTGAGGATATGGGTCTTATCTATATTGGTCCTATAGACGGACATAATATAGATGATATATTGTCAGCATTACAAACCGCTAATAAGACCAATAAGGCAGTAGTAATACATGCTATAACTAAAAAGGGTAAGGGCTATGTGCCTGCTGAGAGTCATCCCAGCAAGTTTCATGGCATTACACCATTTTGTATTGATAATGGAGAGCCTGTTGGTAAGAATACAGGGTCATCCTATACTGAGGCATTTGCATCATCATTGTTAAAGATCGCCAAGCGGAATGATAAGGTTGTGGCCATTACGGCAGCCATGCCCAATGGTACAGGCTTAAGTGCATTCAGAAGGCGTTATCCCGATAGATTTTTTGATGTGGGAATTGCAGAGGGACATGCTGTAACATTTGCAGCCGGTATGGCAGCAGAAGGCTTTAGACCAGTAGTAGCCATATACTCTACATTCCTGCAAAGAGCTTATGATCAGATTATCCATGATGTCTGTATCAATAGACTTCCTGTGGTGTTCGCTATTGATAGAGCTGGCTTAAATGGAAGGGATGGAAAAACCCATCAGGGAACATTTGATTTATCCTTCTTAAGCCATATACCCAATATGGTGGTGATGGCACCAAAGAACAAATGGGAAGTAGATGTAATGCTTGAATATGCATTGTCATATGATGGACCAGTAGCGATTAGATATCCTAAGGGTGATGCTTATGGTGGTCTTATAGATAAGAAGGACCCTATAGTGTATGGTAAGAGTGAAATTATTTATAAAGCGAAGGATATAGCTATACTAGCTGTGGGAAGCATGGTAAAGATTGCGGTTGCTGTTGTTGAGCTATTAAAGGAAGATGGTATAGAGGCAAGCTTAGTAAATGTAAGATTTGTATCCCCTATAGATAATGATATGCTAGATGAGCTATCAAAGGATCATAAATTATTTATAACCATGGAGGAAAATGTTAGGGCCGGAGGATATGGACAGCAGGTGACAGATTATATCTGTCAATATAAGAAGCAGAGCATAAGACATATGAATATCTCTATACCTAATGAATTTATTGAGCAGGGTGGAGTAGATGAGCTGTATGAAAAGCTGGGGCTCGATGCACAGAGTATTAGAAGAAGGATACTTAATGAGCTTAATACAAGATAGAATAAGCTATACTTATTAGCTTATTTGGCGATGAATTGTGTTTGTGATGAACACAGCTTATGATTCTTAATCAGAATGGAGTATATTATGAAGGAACGGCTGGATGTTCTTTTAGTAAGCCGAAATTTGGCTGAATCCAGGGAAAAAGCAAAAGCAATCATCATGTCGGGAAATGTATTCGTAGAGGGTCAGCGGGAGGATAAGGCAGGAAGCGCATTTCCTGATGATGTATCGATAGAGATAAAAGGTCAAAAACCTAAATATGTGAGCCGTGGTGGACTAAAGCTTGAAAAGGCTTTGGAAGTGTTCCCCATACAATTAGGGGGAAGAATCTGTATGGATGTGGGTTCTTCTACTGGGGGATTTACAGATTGTATGCTACAAAATGGCGCATTGAAGGTATATGCAGTTGATGTGGGAACAAACCAGCTGGTATGGAGTCTTAGACAGGATGCTAGAGTAATCTCTATGGAAAAGACTAATATTCGCTATCTGACACGTGATCGAATTTTTGATGATATATCATTTGTATCTATTGATGTATCCTTTATATCCTTAACTAAGGTTCTTTTGCCGGTTAAGGAGCTTATGGGTCAAGGAGGAGAGATGATCTGCCTCATAAAGCCTCAATTTGAGGCTGGTAGAGAAAAAGTCGGGAAAAAGGGAGTTGTAAGAGATAAGAATGTTCATATGGATGTAATCCAGATGGTTTTATCCTATGCAAATCAAATCGGATTTCATATTTATGGACTCGATTATTCACCTATTAAAGGACCAGAAGGCAATATTGAATATTTATTATATCTAAAAAATATATCATCGGAAAACAACAATACGTGTATAAGGCAGATAGATAAAGATTTAATTCAGTCTGTGGTTAGCAAATCTCATGAAGCACTATGAGTTTAGCCTATCGTTTAAATGTTCTAAGTATGATTAAGGGGTATGATTATTAATACAAAAAAAGTAATGATTACTTGAGTTTTATGGCATTATATGATACACTTTTATAGATAATTAGGAGTAAAAATAATGGATAGGTTTTTGATTATTACAAATGAGAGAAAAGACAGGGACAAAATAATAACTAAGCAGATAGAGGATTATATCAAAGCTTCTGGACGAAAGTGTACTCTTATAGGTACTCTTGAATTAGAGGATAAAGAGATTAAACCTGACTTAGATACCCAATGTGCTATTGTCCTAGG
>CAZODB010000105.1:0-1680 GCA_964578425.1 uncultured Herbinix sp. | reverse complement strand
AGAATTATTAGTCTGCGGATATATGTAAATGATGAATTGGTTGACGATTATAGGGGAGATGGTGTTATTATCTCTACTCCGACGGGGTCGACAGCATATAATCTATCTGCAGGGGGGCCTATTGTAACCTCCAAGGCAGATGTTATGGTTATTACTCCAATTTGTCCTCATTCCCTGAGCCCTAGAAGTGTGGTAGTATCGGCTAAGGATACCATAAAGGTTGTAATAAGAAGAAGTAAAAAAACTCAATATGATGAAGCAATAGCCACATTTGATGGGCAGACCGTCATAGATCTGGGAACAGATGATGAGATTCTGATTAAGAGAGCACAATATAATACGAGATTAATTCGACTAAACCAGACTGCTATATATGATATATTACGTTCAAAGCTGATGGGTGGAAGTTATTTATAAAATTTTATGGGAAGGTACCGGTAAACAGTATGAAAATAAGCAGACAAAGTAAGATTCTTGAATTAATTAACAAGCATGATATTGAAACACAGGAAGATTTAGCAGAGCGGCTCATGAAGGAAGGTTATAATGTTACTCAAGCAACAGTATCTAGAGATATAAGGGAGCTGAAGCTGACTAAGATTACCCTGGATGATGGAAGACAGAAATACATTACAATCAAGAAGACAGTCGAGCCGGGTATGAGTGAGAAATATACTCGTGTGCTTCGAGATGGCTTGATATCTATGGATATGGCGCAAAACATTCTGGTGATAAAGACTGTATCCGGTATGGCTATGGCTGTAGCGGCCGCACTAGATGCCCTTCAGATTAATAGTATAGTAGGATGTATAGCAGGGGATGATACAATTTTGTGTGCTATCAGAACAGCGCAGGAGACGATAACAGTTATAGAAAAGTTAAATAAGATTATTAAGAATGCGGAATAGAAGAGACTATTCTATAGCTACATAGGACAGTAAGGAGAATTGAAATGGCTGGACATTCCAAATTTGCAAACATTAAACATAAAAAACAAAGAAATGATGCGGCTAAGGGCAAAGCCTTTACTAAACTAGGACGTGAGATAGCAGTTGCGGTAAAGGAAGGCGGAGCAGATCCGAATTCCAACAGTCGCCTAAAGGATATTATTGCTAAGGCAAAATCTAATAACATGCCAAATGATACTATTGATAGAAGCATAAAGAAGGCAGCAGGTGATGCCGATTCTGTTAATTATGAGGCTGTTACCTATGAGGGCTATGGCCCTAACGGAACCGCTATAATAGTCAACGCATTGACAGATAATAAGAACAGAACAGCTGCCAATGTCAGAAATGCATTTACAAAGGGAAGTGGCAATGTGGGAACCACGGGCTGTGTATCCTTTATGTTCGATCATAAAGGGCAGATTATCATTGACAAAGAGGAATGTGAGCTTAAGGGCGATGATATGATGCTTATGGCCTTGGATGCCGGAGCAGAGGATTTTGTAGAGGAAGAGGATAGCTTTGAAATCATCACTGATCCCGATTCCTTTAGTGTGGTTAGAGAGAATCTCGAGAGAGAAGGAATACCTATGGCTCAGGCAGAGGTTACCATGATTCCCCAGACCTGGGTAGAGCTGACCGATGAGCAAAACATCAAGGATATGAATAAGATACTTGAATTACTCGATGAGGATGATGATGTACAGGAAGTGTATCATAACTGGGATGAGTA